>CBFHZL010000080.1:0-12353 GCA_965660325.1 uncultured Acidiluteibacter sp. | reverse complement strand
CGAGTAGGTGCTGAAAAAGAAATCATTGAGATTCCTGCAGGAAAGTGCGATGTTATGGAGGAATCAGCTGCCCAAACAATAAAGCGAGAAATTATGGAAGAAGTCGGCTTTAAAACAGATGAATTGGCACAAATAGCTAACTTTTATACCACACCGGGGCCAGTTACAGAAAAAATGACCTTATTCTTTGCCAAAGTGAGTGAAAAGATTGCAGCAGGTGGTGGTGTAGAAGGTGAGAACGAAAATATTGAAATTATAGCTATAAAAAGAGAAAAGTTCCTTTCGATGATATTTGAGGATGCAAAAACAATCATTGCACAACAATGGTTGCAAATTCATGGATAAAATATCGCTTCATCTCCACTCTATTGTGTAATTTCGACCCTTAATGAAATTTGTCTACCCAGAGTTTCTTTATGCATTATTCGCACTTGCGATCCCTATTCTCATTCACCTATTCAACTTTAGGCGATATAAAACGGTTTATTTTACTAACGTACGATTTCTAAAGAGTGTACAAGAGGAGACTCAATCTACAAATAAACTAAAGCACCTATTGGTCTTGATAAGCCGATTATTGGCTTTAGCAGCACTTATTTTTGCATTTGCCCAACCTACGCTTCTTTCTGATAATCAACAGCAACAACTTGGGGATCATGTTGTGGGGATATATCTAGACAACTCTTTTAGTATGCAAGCTGAAAGTGAAAATGGTCAATTATTAGATGTTGCTAAAAATAAAGCAATTAATATCATTGATGCTTATCAGCAAGACGATCAGTTTTTGATTCTAACCAATGATTTTGAGTCAAAACATCAACGGTTGATAAATAAAGAGCAATTGATAGAGGAACTGCAAACCATTCAATTGTCCCCTGCTGTAAAATCACTTTCAGAGGTTACTAGTCGATTGAATGATATCATGGTAAAGTCTGAAGGTTTACACAAGTCCATTTATTTAATCAGCGACTTTCAGCGCAGTAGTTCAGGCATTTCTGAAATAACTACTGACAGCACCACCGCAATCAAATTTGTGCCTATAACGCCTGAGTTAATTGCCAATCTTTACATCGATAGTTGTTGGTTTTACACGCCATTTAGACAACAATCAGGAGCGGAACAGCTCATTGTGAAGATTGTAAATGCTTCAGAAAAAGATTTTGAAAACATTCCCATTCGTTTAGAAATAAACGGACAAACCAAAACACCTGGTAGTTTTAATATCGGACCAAATGAAGTGGCTTATGATACACTCAGTTTTACTAACGGCACTAGTGGATTGCAAGCAGGAAAAATAAGCATCAAAGATTACCCCATTACTTTTGATGACCATTTTTACTTTAGCTACATCATTGCAGAAAACCTTAATGCTACCTCCATAGATCAGTCAGCGAATACTCCTTCTATTGAAGCATTATTTAAGGATGATGATTTTATTAAGTTACAACAGTTCGCAGTTGAAAAGATCAACTACCGAGCACTTGGCGAACAACAATTAATAATTATCAATAATGTAGAACAGTACTCAAGTGGTTTAGTACAGGAATTGAAAAAATTTGTATCAAATGGCGGTCACCTAGCCATATTCCCGCACAAAGGCGATGCTAATGCACAGAACAAATTGCTCAACGTATTCGGTTGGCAGTTAGGAAATCGATTAACAACGCCGACTAAAATTGATTTTATCAATGCAGCTTCGCCAGTTTACCGAAGTGTGTTTGAACAGCTACCTGAAAATATTAACTTACCCATTGCGACCAGTTATTATCAACTACCTTCAAATGGAGAAGTTTTGATGCGTTTTCAAAATAGAAAACCATTCTTACTCCAAAAAACTGTTGGAAAAGGCTCCTTATATCTTGCTGCTACTAGTTTAGAAACAGACGAGAGTAATTTTACTGAGCATGCCATTTTTGTGCCTACCATTTATAATATAGCACTTACAAGCCAGAAAGCAGATGAGCTATTTTATACCATAAATGAAAACAATAAAATTACGACAGCAGCTTATAATAGTAGTGAACAACCTATGAAAATTGTTGGCAATCAGGTTGATTTTATTCCTGAACAGCGTAAAAACGACCAAGAAGTGAACTTATTTTTACATGGTCAAATAGTTGAAGCAGGAAATTACGCACTCGTAAATCAGAAAGAGAAAGTACAGGGATTTGGAATGAATTACGACAGAAGAGAATCGGCTTTAGCGACCTATACAACAGCAGAGCTTACTGATGAGTTACTCACGAGCAACGTTAAAAATTATACGATATTTACATCCAATAATGAATTGCTGACCAATGAGATTGAACAGCTTAATAACGGCGTAGCCTTATGGAAATATGCCATTATGCTGTGTTTGCTTTTCTTGGGATGTGAAGTATTATTATTACGCTTTTATCATTAAAAAAAGACTTATGAAGCTGTTTATTCGTGCCGCCAAATTAATCGACCGCTCATCACCTTTACACCTACAAATTGTAGATATCCACATCGTTGGTGGTAAAATAGAAGCCATTGGCAAAAGTTTAGCTACCCCTGAAAACACACCAATTTATACGGCTGATAATCTGCATGTTTCAGCAGGTTGGTTTGATTTACGCGCAAACTTTGCAGACCCTGGGTACGAGCACAAAGAGACCTTGCAATCTGGAACCAAGGCTGCAGCGGCAGGCGGATTTACAGGTGTAGCCCTCTCCCCTGCAACTGCGCCTGTAATCGATTCTAAGTCATTGGTTGAATACATCAAAAATCAAACAGGTAACTCTTTAGTAGATGTCCATCCAATGGGAACGGTGAGTAAAAAAATGGAGGGAAAAGAGATGGCTGAATTATACGATATGCGCTCATCAGGCGCAATTGCTTTTAGTGATGATAAGCAATCAGTACAGAACCCCAACTTATTGAAGACAGCGCTGCTATACACCAAAGCTTTTAATGGACTAATCATTCAATACCCCAACCAATTTGACTTGAGCTATAAAGGAATGATGCACGAAGGAGAAGTTAGCACCAATTTGGGAATGAAAGGAATTCCGGCTTTGGCTGAGGAAATTATGGTGAATCGTGATATCTACCTTGTGGCTTACACCGAGGGAAAATTACACTTCTCTACCATCAGCTCAAGCGGAAGTGTAGACCTGATAAAAGAAGCAAAAAAAGAACAAATAGCTATTACAGCAGATGTTTGCGCTCTCAATTTATTACTAGAAGACAAGGAATTGGAGGAATTTGATACCCGATATAAATTACTGCCACCTTTACGGGATAAAAAGCACGTTAATTCGCTGATTAAGGGACTAAAAAATCAAACAATCGATGCCATTTGCTCTGATCATCAACCAGAAGATATCGAATTAAAAAAACGCGAATTTGAACATGCTGCTTTTGGAAGTATTAACCTTCAGACCGCATTCGCTGCAGCCAATACTGCAGTAAATAATCAACTAGAAATAACCGATCTAATTGAAAAATTTACGGTCAATCCTCGTAAGATATTGGGATTACCACAACCTCAAATTTCAGCAGGCGAACTAGCCAACTTGACCTTTTTTGACCCTTCTTTATCATGGGAAGTAGATGAAAAGTCCATGCTGTCAAAATCTAAAAACAGTCCACTTTTTGGAAGAACACTTATTGGAAAACCGCTAGGTGTAATCAATAAAAATCAAACAACCTTACCAAAGAAGTAATGAAAAAATTATTTAGCTTGGTTATCTTCAGCTTATCGCTAACTGCTTTTTCCCAAGATAAAGCCGACACTACAGTCGCTGACAGTACTATTGATTATGAATCGTTAACGCGCGCTGCTATTATCGATTATACACAAGAGTTTCTCGGAAGAAACAGCACATTTGAACCAACCTTTCAGTTTGATTCCTTGGATAAGATTATGAAGATAATTGAATACAGGGACACCCTTTGGCCTGTTGATAGTGTTCGCAAGGATACCACTGTTGCGCATTTTTTACTGAATTATTCTATTGAGTCAGGTGGCTCAAAAGTAGACGAGATTACTTTTACTGTTACACCTGATTATAAAGTACTGGATACCGGCCTGCTAAAGCTTAATTACTTAATGCAATTGGCGAACAAAGAACTGACAAGCTTAGCCGATGCAAAAGAAAAGGTAAAGGGAGAATATCCTGATGCAATTTGGAAAAGCATAAAACTGGAACGCGGAAAAATTACCCATTATGCGCACAAAGGATATGAGGTAGGCGACTTTTTAACCTACTATTATTTTGATGGAATTTGTAAAACCTGCTCTTATCAAATTATCAAACTTCAATTTGATGCCGAAACAGGAAAAATAGCTAGCGAATTAAAAATAAAAACAGATTAACAATTACAAAAATGTTGTTCCTTTATATTGATCGAGCATCCAACCTGTAATGCTGTATCTGCTTTTATGTGCTAAGGCAACCTCATGCTCAAGCAATTCACTCCTAAAAACAACCAACCTACCCAAAAGCGGATCGACAGTTACTGTTTTTTCAGCTCCGTTTTCTTGTAAATAAAGTAACAGTTCACCTCCATCCCCACTTTTCCAATCCGGGTTGAGATAAAATACAAAACTCAACTTTCTATGATCTGAAAGCTTTAGCAAATCCAAATGCCGTTTGTAAAATGTCCCGGCAGGATAATGTGCAAAATGACACTCTACATCTTTCAAGCTTAGAAATAAGGTGCGATTGAAGTAGTTCATCATGGCCGAAACTTGATCAAAATACACTTGTGATGGTGCAGAAAGATCATTCACATCTAGCCATTTAATTTCATCACCTCGAATTGATTTATCTACTTGGTGCATTCCCAGAGTACCGATTCCTGCTTTTTTAAAGGCTCCGTCAGCTTTATTTTCTTGCAGTACCGACAAACAGGCCAAGGCTTCTTCATCACTTAAGAAATTGTCAATGATGGCATAGGCGCTATCTGCCAATGAGTCTGCGATACTATCCAATAACGTTATTTCGGTAGCAGTCGATTGTTCGTCGTGAACCAATTCAAAATTAAAACGGCTTTTCATTTCTAAAATTTAGCGAGGCGAAATTAGGTTTAATCTCAATTGGTCTCATCTTCTTGAAATAATTTATTGAGATTGCTTAATATTTTAAGGACGTCCTAACTACGGTTGATAAACACTAGTGATCTGTTCTACATTAAATGCTGAAATAAATGACGTTGAATAAATAGCTAATATGTATTAAATATCATTCATACAATAAAAACCCCTTAATGAATTAAAAATCATACATTAAAATGTAACGTAATTAATATGATACTTCAAGTGATGAACAAATCAAGCGATGTATTGCTACTTCTTATGCTTATTCTTCAATGGTTCTGTAGAAAATACTTTACCCTCGATAGCTAGAGCAGTGGACTTAAACTGCAATTTAGCTTCTTCCAATAATGGCTTCAGGTCGTTGTAACGATTAGAGAAGTGACCGATAATAAGCTGTTTTACTTCTGCCTTTGAAGCAAACAACCCGGTTTGCTGTGCAGTAGAATGATAAGTCTTCTTGGCTCGCTGTTTTTCAGTGTGCATAAAAGTAGCTTCGTGATACAGCAAATCTACTCCCTTTACAAACGAAAGATACTTCTCATGCGTAGCACTATCAGCACAGTAGGCGTATGATTGAGAAGCAGGTGGATCAAGCGTTAATGCTTTATTTGGAATTACTTCGCCTTCTTCTGTTATAAAGTCTGCACCTTCCTTTAATTTCCCTCTAAAGTAATTAGGAACGTTATAAAAGGCCACACGCTTACCATCTATTTTTCTTGGTTTAGGCTTTTCTTGAAAGCGATACCCAAAGCATTTTATTCGGTGATTCACCTCAAAAGCAGAAACTTCCACCTCATTATCTTCATAAATTGGTACATTTTTACCTTCTACGTGATGATAAATTTGCTGAAAGCTTAAACTACCGCCTGCATACTTAAATTGCACTTGGATTACTTCTTGCAGCTCTTTTGGTCCATAGATATGAACAGGTGTCTTTCTGCCTAACATATGCATGGTCGATAACAAACCGACTAAACCGAAAAAGTGATCGCCGTGTAAGTGGGATATAAATATATGATCAAGCTGCTGAAAACGAACTTTATAACGACGCAACTGTAACTGAGTTGCCTCTCCGCAATCAACTAGAAAGTGGTTACGTTCGGTAGTGACTAATTGAGCTGTTTGATTTCTAGCTAATGTCGGTGCTGCAGCTGCACTTCCAAGAATAAGAACAGAGATAGCCATTAAATCAAATCGTCTAATTCCTTTTCTAGGTTATCCATAAAAATATAATCAACGGCCTCATTGTAGGTAGGAACAATATTTAGAATAGTATCTAATTGAGAAATTTCGATCAACTTTTTCACAGAAGCTTGTAATCCGCATAAAACCAAAATGCCTTGATTTTCTTTTGCTATCCGATTCATAACAAGAATAGCACTAAGGCCTGAAGAATCACAATACTTAACTGCTGACAAATCAAGGATAAAATTGATAAATCCTTCCTCGTTCAAAATTACGGCATCTGACTTCACTGAAGGTGCCACAATCGAATTGAGTTTTTCAACTTCAAATTTTAATCCTGCAAACTTTTCTTCTCGTACGATTTCGTAGTCCATAATTACCGTTACTTATTGCGTTCGAATATAGTAAAATATTTTTAAGCTCTACCACTTAAGAGGTATAAAACAGCCATTCGCACGGCTACGCCATTTTCTACTTGATTTAAGATAATGGAATGCTCTGAATCGGCAATATCAGAGGTAACCTCCACGCCTCTATTAATCGGACCCGGATGCATAATGGTTATTTTCTTATTGAGTTTATTTAATCGTTCTGTCGTTAGGCCATATAAATTAGCATACTCGCGAATTGATGGAAAGAGCCTTACTTGGTTTCCTTCATTTTCAGCACCCTGACGTTCCAATTGAATGCGCAGCATCATGGCTACATCACACCATTTTATGGCCTCATCCAAACTGTACTCTACTTCTACTCCTAATGTTTTAATGTACTTTGGAATCAATGTTGGAGGGCCACACACTTTAACCTTTGCACCCATTTTTTGCAAGCAATATATATTTGATATAGCTACTCTAGAGTGTGCAATATCGCCTACAATTACCACTTTCTTCCCCTCTAGATCACCGAACTTTTCACGAATAGAAAATGCATCAAGTAATGCCTGTGTCGGATGCTCATGAGTTCCGTCTCCCGCATTGATGATACTCGCGTTAATATTTTTCGATAAAAATACAGCAGCTCCCGGATTCGGATGGCGAATCACTACTACATCCACTTTCATGGCAAGTATATTGTTGACTGTATCAATCAAGGTTTCGCCTTTAGATACGGAAGAACCACTGGCGGAGAAATTTACCACATCAGCAGACAATCGCTTTTCTGCAAGTTCAAAAGAAAGCTTGGTTCGTGTGGAGTTCTCAAAAAATAGATTGGCAATGGTAGTATCTCTTAACGAAGGCACCTTTTTAATCGGTCGATTGATTACTTCTTTAAAATTATCTGCCGTATTGAAAATTAATTCAATGTCTTTTCTTGTTAAGTCTTTAATTCCTAATAAGTGGCGGGTCGATAATTTTTCCATTCGTTACTCAGGGGTATATAAAATGATTTGATCTTTTCCATCGGTTTCTTTCCACTCTACCTTTACTCGCTCTTCAGCGATAGAGTCTACCTCAGTACCAATATAATTGGCTTCCACGGGCAAATGTCGGCTGTACCTTCGATCTACCAACACCATTAGCTCCACGAGTTGTGGTCGGCCATAGGCAAGCATTGCATCTAGGCCTGAACGGATTGTTCTTCCTGTGTACAATACATCGTCAATTAAGATGACTTTTTTATTTTCAATGGTGAAATCAATTTTCGTAGCATTTGGAATTAACGGGTTCTCTTGACGACGGAAATCATCTCTAAAGAAAGTAACATCCAATCTCCCTAAAAGAATGGTCTTATCCAAAATCTTTTCTAACTCTTTATGGATACGTTCTGCCATATATATTCCTCTAGGCTGTAGGCCTAAAATAACAGAGTCTGAAAAGTCGTGATGATTTTCAATAAGCTGATAACAAAGTCGCTTGATAGTGAGCTGTAACTTTTTGCTATCGTGTATGAGGCGTTCGTTAACCATATTGGCCACAAATATAAAAATCTAAAGCGATGTTAGGTCTATTAACGCTGCAATAATTTAAAATAAACGCTTAATTTTAACGAATCAAATATTATTATCTATGTTAACAGAACGATTAGAAAACGCACTTAATAAACAAGTAAGAATAGAAGCTGAATCATCTCAGGTATATTTAGCTATGGCATCATGGGCTGAAGTTAAAGGTCTTGAAGGGGTTGCAGCTTTTATGTACATGCATTCAGATGAAGAAAGGCAACATATGCTTAAATTGGTGAAATACATCAATGAGCGAGGTGGACATGCTACTGTGTCTGATTTAGCAGCACCAAAAACAGCTTATGGCTCACCAAAAGAGATGTTTGAGTTATTATTCAAACATGAAGTAATGGTATCTCAAAGTATCAATGACTTAGTAGCGATTACACTAGAGGAGAAAGATTATTCTACACATAACTTTTTACAATGGTATGTAGCTGAGCAAATTGAAGAAGAAGCTCTTGCAAGAACCGTATTGGATAAAATCAATTTAATTGGAGACGACAAAGGAGGACTTTACTTGTTCGACCGTGATGTAAAGACGCTTACTGTAGAACCTGCAGGAGCAGAAGGAGCTTAATTACTTTTAACAGCACTTCTTATTTAGAATGATTTTAAATAAGTATTTTTGACCCATCAATAAATGGTGGTGAAAAAAAAGAAACTCATAAAAGCACATAAAAAGGAACTCAAGAAACTCAACTTGAAAACCAAGTGCTGCGATAAATACAAAAAGGGCAAGGCTTGCGGGCGTTGCCCTTACATGTATTTATTAAGAGAAGAACGAGTAGCTTAAAATGGTAGTTTCTTTAATAAAACAAACAATCTCCCCTACTTTCAACACTCCGCTGCAAAATTCAAAATTTCAACCACTATTTAGAGATAGAAGAGTTCACTTCGCGAGCGTCCTTTTTAAAATTAATCATCGTACTGCTCATTCCTGACGCTATTCCTTTCCACCAAAGATTAAATAAGGACTTTTCTGTATTTCGATCTGATTCAATATTTCCCATTCTAAGTAAACTACCCATTGGGTTTTCTTTTCGAACTACTAACCCATTCAAGAGAGCAGTACCAAACCATTTTGTTTCCTCTGACCCTGAGAGATAAGAAGCTCGATCCAATAACTCGACAGATAGATCAGTGTAACGAAAATTCATCTCTCCTTTAGTTCCATCATTATTGGCATAAAAATGAAAATCCAATCCTTGGGTGTTACCTGATTTGATTTTAATAAAGGCCAAGGGAACAATAATTTTATTCAAATCAGTCAAACTAAATGCAGAAATTGAACCCTTTACTTGATGACCGCCTGTGGTGTCATTTAAATCGAAATCAACGGATAATGAAATCTTCCCTTTTCCATGCAAAAGTGCGTCTGCTTCTAGCAAAGTGTGGCCATTTTTAAGCATTTGGGTTTCTGAAGATGTCAAGTTTTTGATGGCCGCATTAATTTCATTAAAAGCCAACTCTCCAGTCTTTTCCCCTGCAGCATTTTGCTGTTCATAAAAAACTGCCGCATTTTTTACAGTAGTTTCATTTATCGTTATATCGAATGCGATGTCTTTCAGTTTCTTTATAGGCAACACCTTATACACATGAGGAAAAGCAAGCGACTTATCTTTAAAAACGGAAAGTGTTGCTCCATCAAGCAATGCATTACCCACATATAACTCTTCATCATAAATGAGCCGATCCATATCTATTTCTCTCATTGACAAACTATTTGCGTTAAGGGTGAGAATATCTTTTTGATAAGATAATCGATTTGCAAGTTCCTTTCGCGAGTAGATAGGCCTCATGCTGATGTTTTTAGCAGTTATAAATTGCTCAGCGTAAGAAAATGACACAGCGTCAGAAGAAATGGTGTGAATACTATCAGGTAGCCGCTCCATGTAGTGCTCCACTTCTAAGGTTACATCACTTAATCGAAACCATCCATTATTATCTGCAGCAATGGTCGAGTCTAATTCAAAGTCTTTGATAGACAAATCGATTCCTTCAATGGTTCGCCAAAGCGAATCATTTTTAGCATTATACCAATCAAACTTGCCATTAGTGGCAATAAATTGCTCCAAACTTAATTCATCCAAGGCTCCTTCAATAAATGCATAAAAGTTTAAATCTTCAAGTGGCAAGCTATCTAAGATTGGAGTAGCATTTCGTTTTTGTAATATATTAGTGGTTAAGGTTGGCACCTCCAAAGATATAGTACCCAACGATAGCGATTTGCTAAAAAGCAGAGCGAAGATATCGAACCCTTTTACAGAAAATGAGGCTGCCTCTCCAATGTATTCGAACTTTGAACTATCCTTAGGGTATGCAAATGACAACTGTGTTAGGGTCAATTCTCTGTTAATAAGATTTACAGACATATCCTCAAAACTGTAATAGAAGTTTGCACCTAATTTTTCCTGCAATTGCGTGGCTACTTTACGTTTCAATAGTGAAACAGCAACCAACCCAGTAATTATAACAAAGACTAATGCTAAAATCTTTTTAATCATTTAGGTGTAAAAATTATCAAGAGAAAAGATAAAAGTAATCTTTACGCTTAAAACTAACTTCTTATTAGTCCTTAAAGTTTAGTCAAACTCTCTAAACAATGTAATCAGTATATATTTTAGAAGAGTTCCTTTAGCCATTTAAAGAGATTGTTTAATTTTGGAATATGGCTGGAATGCGATTACCTTCATTTTTTAAAAGTAGACAACCCAAACAGTTTGAGTTCACTCCTCGCTATTATAACGAGTCAAAAGAAGCCATGCAAGAGCGCAGAGCACGTATTAAAGCGGAAGTAGAACGTGAGCAAGGTGCAGGCTTAAGTAACTACAACACTGATCACCTAAAAGGCTCTTTAAAACATCAATGGCAGAGCAATAAAAATACTTCTAGTTTTTCTAAAAAATCTAACAGTAGAATATTATTAATTTTAGTATTGCTCTTTGGACTAGCCTACATGGTGTTAAAGTAAGTTAGCAACACCCTATTTTTCTAGAAAATTGAGGCTTAAAAGCCTGTTCATTTTTGTATTTTTGTCTACTTCATACGTTTCTTTTTACACTCAACATTCATGTCAGATATTATACAACTTCTTCCCGACTCCGTAGCCAATCAAATTGCTGCAGGTGAAGTTGTTCAACGTCCTGCATCAGCGGTTAAAGAATTATTAGAAAATGCGATTGATGCTGGTGCGACTGAAATTACTCTCATCATAAAAAACGCCGGTAAAACGCTTATTCAAGTTATTGATAATGGCAAAGGCATGAGCTTTACAGATGCGCGTATGGCATTTGAACGCCATGCAACTTCTAAAATAAAGTCAGCTGACGACTTATTTGCACTCCGAACCATGGGATTTAGAGGAGAAGCCCTTGCTTCTATCGCAGCAATTAGTCAAGTGGAGTTGCGCAGCAAACAAGCTGCGGACGACCTTGGAACACGGTTAATTATTGAAGGGAGTGTAGTTGACTCTCAAGAGCCATGCTCATCAAGTGTCGGGTCTAACTTGAGCATAAAAAACCTATTCTTTAATGTTCCTGCAAGAAGGAATTTTTTAAAGAGTAACCCAGTAGAGACCAAACACATTATAGAAGAGTTTTATCGTGTGGCAATGGTACACCCTGATATTGCCTGCAAAATGTATTCGGAAGACAATGAATTATTCAACCTAACCAAGGGCAGTTTCAGGCAACGAATCGTCGGAATATTTGGAGATAAATACAACCAGCGACTGGTTCCTGTTGATGAAGTGACCGATATTGTAAGCGTTAGTGGATTTGTTGGAAAACCGGAATACGCAAAGAAAACAAGAGGAGAACAATACTTCTTTGTGAACGATCGATTCATTAAAAGTCCTTATTTAAATCACGCAATACAACTTGCATTTGACGAGTTAATTACAAAAGATCAACATCCCTCCTATTTTTTAAAATTAGAAATTGATCCTGCTAGGATAGATATCAATATACACCCAACAAAAACAGAGATTAAGTTTGAAGATGAGCGATCGATTTATGCCATTATCCGAACTTCTGTAAAGCAAGCATTGGGAAAGTACAACATTTCGCCAAGCTTAGATTTTGAGCAGGAAACAAGCTTCACCGCATCACATGCAGTGCCAGACCGAGTGAAGGTTCCTACGATTGATGTAAACCCCAA
>CBFHZL010000079.1:0-12629 GCA_965660325.1 uncultured Acidiluteibacter sp. | reverse complement strand
CATCTAAGCGCGAAGCCCACCTCAAGATGAGATTTCCTTTAAGGGTCGTTGAAGACGACAACGTTGATAGGCTATAGGTGTAAAGGCAGTAATGTCAAAGCCAAGTAGTACTAATTACCCGTAAATTTTCTACTGAAAGTTTACTCTTATTTTACTTTTTATATTTTCTTTCTATTATGTCATTAATGTATTGTGGTTCTAGATTCTTCCTTTAATAAAAGAAGAAGAGATAGAACAAAGATTTTATGGTGATAATTGCGATGAGGATCACCTCTTCCCATTCCGAACAGAGAAGTTAAGCTCATCAGCGCAGATGGTACTGGGTTAACCGGGAGAGTATGTCGTCGCCATTTTTTAAATTAAAGCTCCACTGAACTAGTGGAGCTTTTTTTGTTTATTGCCCTTTCATTTCATCTCAATTTTATACTTTGATCATTAAAGAGATTAGCTTATTTATCTATAAATTTGGCCTTCGATGAAACGTATAATTCAATCTGTATTAAGCGTTATAATTCTTTGTTATAGCCATTCATTATCTGCTCAAGACTCAACTGTAACTTCGTTTGTTTCTTTGCATGAGCCTATCGATACAATTCATTTTTCCTCGATCGACTTAGACCATTTTCAAAACTACCGCTATAAACATACACCTTTCAATGCATCTTCAGGAAATATTGGATTGCCAACGTTAAATCTATTTAATGTTCTAAGACCTAATTACAACGGTTTTTTTCAGGGCTTTTCTTCTTCAATATTGACTATTGAAGATTTGCGATTCTATCGACAAGATAAAGACATTACTACGCTTAAATACATCAATGGCGCAAACAGTGAGCAGTATTTCAATGTATTTCACTCTAACCAATTTGGAGAAGGATTGAATTTAAGTTTTGATTATAATCGAATTATCTCAGAGGGTTTTTATTCTAATCAACTTACAGATAATACTCATTTCAATACAACGTTAAATTATTTATCTCGATCCGGAAAATATACTGTCAAAGCAGCATATTTAATTTCTAATATCAAGGTACAGGAAAATGGTGGAATTAATTTTAACGACTCTACAAATGAGGATTTGTCCAATCCGAACCTTCTTCCATTAAACCTTTTCAATGCTTCGCACAAATTGAGGAGTCAAGCAGTGCTTTTAAACCAATCACTTCTTTTAAAGGATTCTACCTTCTTGAATCAAATCAAATTATACCACCATTCAGATTTATCATGGAGTTGGAAATGGTATAAAGACCAAGGAGGCCAATCGCTCTATGAAGAGTTTTATATGGATTCTACTCAAACATTTGATTCTATACATTATAGTAAATTTACTAACAGCATTGGAGTGAGTTTTTTAGACGATCTTGTCCGTTTCGGTTATGATCATGAATATCACAACTACTTTCAAACCTCGTCTTTTGACACTATCTATGTTTCCCAATTTTTATCTGCAAAAATACATAAGCGCATAGGTAAGTTTGCCGGTAGTGTAAAATTTAAAAAGGGTGTATCAGGTTTTAATCAAAAGGATCACAATGTAGACTTTCGAGTACATTATCAGCATGATTCATTGAATCATTTTTCCTTGATCGCATCTAATTCATCTACTACTCCTTATTATTGGATGAATCGGTTTTCTGGCAATCATGTTTTTTATGATCGACCTTTTGATCAACTTGGTTTTTCATCTTTAGATTTTTCATTTAACAATTTACAATACCATTTTAAGATTGGCTTGAGTTACAATCAACACTTAAACTATATTGTACATGATGCAGGTGGAGTACCGTTTCAGGCTGACGAAGAGGTAAGTCGATTTCATCTCCGACTGAATAAAGCGTTTTATTTTAGAAATTTTAGGTTTTCAAATGACATCAACTATCAGATCATTGGCTCTTCTGATTTATTGCCATTACCAAATTTGTTAACGGCTCATTCATTATCCTACCAAAAATCATTTTTTAACGACAAGTTGTTTACACAAATTGGAACTGACGTTAGGTATATTGGTTCATATGGTGGTTATGGCTTTTTTCCTGAGTCGGCTGCATTTACATTGCAAGATGATCGAGAATTAGGGGACTTCATTTATATGGATCTATTTTTTAAGTTTCGGATACAACATGTTCGTGTTTTTGCTAAGATGGAGAATATTTTAGGTGATCAGTTCTCTGCTGAAGGTATGATGATTAATAATTACCCTGTACCAGGAAGAGCATTTAAAATAGGAGTAAGTTGGACGATGTTTAATTAGTTTTTATACTTGTCAATAGTTTATTGAATTATACTATATATCTGTAAATGCCCATGATTAAAGATTTTATTTTCAAATCGTCATCACCAAGGTGGGTTATATTTCTTATCGATATATCAATCGTTATTTTTTCGGTAATTATTTCCTATTTGCTACGTTTTAATTTCAGCATACCTGATCATGAACTTGAACTCATGAAGGTTGCTGTCTTTCTTATTATTTTATTAAGAGGAATTTCTTTTATCGTTGCAAGAACGTATAGTAATATTATTCGCTTTACAAGTGCAGAAGATGCAAAGCGTATTTTTATTGTTAATGCTATTGTGAGCATTTCATTGGTGGGGGTTAATTTGCTATCATATTTTGCTGATAATATATTCATTATTCCTTTCTCGATTCTAATTTTAGAGTTTATCATTTCTTCCTTTATTATGAGTTTTTCTCGTATTTATATAAAGTTGGTTTATGATAATTATAAAAACAGTAAAACTCTCACTACTAATATTTTGATCTATGGTGCAGGTGAGGCAGGAATAATTGCCAGCAAAACAATTGAGAATAACACCTCAAGTACCTTTAATGTCATTGGTTTTATTGATGATGACATAAAGAAAACTAAGCGTAAACTTGAGAATCGAACGATATATGATGGACGGTTTTTAGATAAAGTGCTATCAGATAAAAGACCTTCTCATATAATAATTGCTGCGCAAAATATTGGTAAAAATAAGCTTCAAGAAATTATTGAAACTTGCTTATCATATGATGTGCAAGTGCTAAACGTTCCCTCCCCATCAAAATGGATCAATGGACAGCTTAGCGTTAAACAACTTCGTCAAATCCGTATTGATGACTTACTCGGTAGGAAACCTATTATTATATCGACTGAGAAAATTTCTTCCATAGTAGATGGTAAAGTTATTCTGGTTACAGGGGGGGCTGGTTCGATTGGTTCTGAAATTGTTCGTCAGCTTAGTGTCTTTAAACCTCGCTTAATTATCGTTTTAGATCAAGCTGAATCCGCACTCTACGATTTGGAAATGGAATTAATCGCTTTAAATACCGGAGTGCAAATTGAACCTGTAATATGTGATATCTGTGATAAAAATCGTTTAAAAAGGGTTTTTGAGACATTTAATCCCGAAATAATTTACCATGCAGCAGCCTACAAACATGTACCTTTAATGGAGAATAATCCTTCAGAGGCGGTAAAAACAAATGTGCTTGGAACCCAACATTTAGCTGACTTTGCTGATCAATTTGACATTGAGTTATTTATTATGGTTTCGACGGATAAAGCGGTGAATCCGACCAATGTTATGGGGGCTTCTAAACGAGCAGCTGAACTTTACGTACAGTCAAAGAATAGTCAATCTAAAACCAAATTTATTACGACCCGATTTGGTAATGTACTTGGCTCTAATGGATCTGTTATCCCTTTATTTCGTAAACAAATTGACTCAGGAGGACCAATTACGGTCACTCACCCTGATATAACGCGATATTTTATGACCATTCCTGAAGCATGTCAGTTGGTGTTAGAAGCAGGAGCCACAGGTGATGGTGGAGAAATTTTTATTTTTGATATGGGTAAGTCTATTAAGATTAAAGATTTGGCGTCAAAGATGATAAAGCTATCAGGGTTGGAAGAAGGTACTGATATTCAAATTGTTTATACTGGGTTACGTCCTGGTGAAAAACTGTATGAGGAGTTACTCAACGATGAAGAAAATACCCTGCCAACCCATCATTCCCAGATTATGATTGCCAAGGTACGGCCTAACGATTACAAGCAGGTATCAGCACAAATTGCTGAATTGGTTAAGGGCATAGAGAACTTTGATAACTATTATCTTGTTCAGAAAATGAAAGAGCTCGTTCCTGAATATAAAAGCAATAATTCAATTTATGAATCTTTGGATAAAAATTCTTTGGATTAGCTTTTGGTGATTACTTTTGTATTGTGACAGGCACTTTCGCTTAATTACTAATAATTCATTATTATGATCCCATTTTCTCCACCCAAAATATATCAAGAAATTATTGACGAAGTGGTTGATACGCTAAAGTCAGGATGGTTGACAACTGGACCCAAAACTAAGCGATTTGAACAGGAGCTAGCTAATTACTGCTCAGCGCCTAAAGTGCTTTGCCTCAATTCCTCAACCATAGGTATGGAGCTTACGCTAAGGTGGTTTGGTATCCAAGAGGGTGATGAAGTCTTATTGCCTGCCTATACTTATTGTGCTACTGCAAACGTGGTATTGCATTGTGGTGCAACTCCCGTTATGGTTGATATAAATGATGACTTTACAATTAATTTAGAAGATTTAAAGAATAAGATTACTTCCAAAACGAAAGTAATTATACCTGTTGATATCGGTGGACTTCCGTGTGATTATGATTCGTTGAATCAATTGATCCGTAAAGAAGAGATAAAGCAACTTTTTACACCCTCAAATGAAGAGCAAAGACAACTTGGCCGAATATTGTTAATGGATGACGCTGCACATAGTCTTGGTGCCCTATACAAGGGTAATCGAATTGGAACGCAGGCGGATGTTAGTGTTTTTTCATTTCATGCTGTAAAGAATTTGACCACTGGGGAAGGCGGAGCTGTTGTATTAAATTTACCTGCACCTTTCGATAATGATGCTATCTATGCAGCATTGAATACAAAATCTCTTCATGGGCAGAATAAGGATGCACTTGCCAAAACACAAAAGGGAAATTGGCGATATGATGTAGTGGAGGCCGGCTACAAAGCCAATATGACTGATATGGCCGCTTCTTTGGGTTTAGTAGAGCTAAAGTACTATGATTCAGAAACGATAAAAAGACGGAAAGAAATATTTACAATGTACTCTTTTGCTTTTGCTGCTGAGACTTGGGCTTCGGTTCCACATTATAGGGATGAGGATAGAGAATCTTCGTATCACCTTTACTTACTTAGAATTAATGGAATTAATGAACAGCAGCGGGATGATATCATTTCTCAGATATTTGAGCAGGAGGTATCTGTGAATGTTCACTATCAGCCATTACCTATGCTTACGCAATATAAAAAGTTGGGCTATAACATGGATGACTATCCTCAATCGTCTAAGCATTATGCTGCGGAAATTACGCTTCCGGTATATTTTAATTTGTCTGATGAACAAGTAAAAACAGTCATTGCTGCAGTGAAAAATGCTTATCAAATGGTTGTTGGCAATGATTAAACGCCTATTTGATTTTTTTAGCGCTCTTCTTGTTTTTCTTCTTCTTCTACCTTTATTTTTATTAATAGCCATTGTGATTCTACTAACATCCAATGGTGGTGTTTTTTACATGCAGGAACGCGTAGGTAAGAATGGCGATTTGTTTAAGTTGTTTAAGTTCAGAACCATGAAAACTGGAGCTGATAAACAAGGTTTAATAACAGTAGGGGAGTATGACAATCGAATTACTCTAATTGGTTATTATTTACGGAAGTATAAGCTAGATGAGTTTCCACAATTAATCAATATTCTAAAGGGTGAAATGAGTGTTGTAGGACCTCGCCCCGAAGTTTCTAAATATGTAAGAATGTATTCTCCTGAGCAGCAAAAGGTATTGTCGGTGAAGCCGGGTTTAACAGATTTGGCTTCTTTACAGTTTATTGATGAGAATAAATTACTGGGGCAAGCTGATAATCCGGATGAAGTATATGTCAAAGAGATTATGCCCGAGAAGCTTAGGTTGAACCTCTTGTATGTACAGAATCAAACCTTGCTGTACGACATTAAGATTATCTTCAAGACTTTAGTTAGGATAATTAAAGGCTAGCTAGATAATCGTTTGATAAAAGTTTGCTAATCTCTCAGCTTCATTCTCCCATGAATAGCTCTTTGCTTTCAATTCACAGTGGTTGGACATTTCATAATATCTTTTTTCGTCTCTGATTAGAGTGTTTATTGCATCAGCAATTTTGTTAGGGTCATTTGGTGTTACAAATACGGAACAACCTTCAAAGTAGGGTATCCAATATTCAAAGTTGCTCATCACCGTGGGAATTCCTGCCGCCATGTATTCAAACCCTTTAGTTGGGAGACTAGTTAAATAGTTTTTTTCAGGGTGTAATACAGAAAGTCCGATGTAAGCATTTGCATACAATTTTATGGCTTTATCCATGGGTTGAAATCCAACATAATTTACCCTTTTCCAGCCTTCAGAATTCATACATTCATTTTTAAAATCAGTTGAACCAAACTGTCCAATTAATAGAAGTTCATAGTCTTCTTGTATTTTAGGCATCGCATTAATATAATCCAAAATTCCTCGGACTTTAGTAAGACTGCCGATATAAACAATTTGTTTTTTCCTTTGATGTATTTCAATTTTTTGATTTTCGATGTCTTTAATTGATGGATAATTTTTAAGTGTTATTTTATTCTCAAGTTGGAACTTATTGGTTATTTCATCAATAACTGAAATTACACCATCCATTATATTAGAGGCTCGCTTTTCATAACTGTTGTATATTCTTGATAGCAAACTCCTGACTAAAAGAGGGCCTAGCCACTCTTTATAAAGTACTTGCTTGCCTACATCTTCATGGCAGTCATATACTACTTTTTTGTTTTTAGCTTTAAGCTTTACACCTATTGGAAGTAATTCAGGGTCGTGAAAATGATATAGGTCAGCATCTAAAGTAAGGGCTTTTGTTAAGATCTTAAATCTAGCCGTAATTATTCTTTTTACCCTGTCATCTCGATAATTACCAATGTCGATAATTTGGACATTATTCTTTATTTCATCTCCTTTTCCGTCTGCCACTAGTAATGTTACACTGTAGCCCAGCTTCGCTAAGGATGTACATTCTTTAAAAAATACACGTACATCATCTCTAGGATGTACAGTAGTTAGGTGACATATATGAATGGAGCTTTTCATGAATAAACGCTTTTTTACAACTGCCTTATAGCAGTTTGAGGTTGGTTATGATAGTACAGCAACATACTAAACAAGGAAAAGAAAATTAGGCCCGCTTGGGTTTCTAATACAGACTCTGTTAGAAACGCCAAACTAAAGATTACGATAAACCAAATTAATAATTGATTGCTATTTTTTATTGCAAAGTAGAACAGATAAACCAAGTAACCCTCCAACACTAAAAAACCAAGAATTCCCAATGTGATCAACCACTCTAGGTATTGGTTGTGTGCATTATATCTACTGCTTAAAGCATGAGAGATACCTGCTTCTTCATACTTTTCTAATAGGCTATCCTTGCTGTCGCCTGTGCCTACACCAATTAATGGTTGTTCTTTTATTATATTAATCGCTTGTTCCCAAACTAGTAGACGAACTTTAGAGCTTTCTGTCGTGCTTTTGTCAATATTTTCGCTGCTAAGTGCAGACTTTAAGTTTGTAAATCGGCTTTTTACTTTTGGATTCGTGTTTATTAGAATAGTTCCGACAATGAGACCTATTATTATCAGTGCAGGAGGCAATAATAAGGAATACCTCTTCAAGTATTTAAAACCAAAATAGATGAGGATAATGGCCATTATTATAATGCCCATTTTGCTAACCAAGAGTAAATTAAAGCATATAAAGAATAACGATAGTAGAATAATTAAAATCGTACTCTTCTTACTCTTTACTTTCTCTAATTTGCTCATTAGGAAGACTAGACAGAAATTTAAATATAGGATAAAATAGTTCGGGCTAACAAATACTGATAATTCAGTGTAGGTAGGGATGTGGCTGAATTGGTTCTCTATCAGGTTAATGATTAGGCATGCCAAGGCAGCAATAAAGTTAGAAACGATAAAACCCAATAATAGGTAGTTGAGTCTTTGCTGACTCATTTTTGGAGTTGCTCCTACAATAATGGGCATTAATAATAAGGCGAGTTTGTATTCAATTTCTCTCATCCCAAATGAACCATTCGAAGTGTAGAGTAATCCTACGAGATATACTAAGTAAGAAGAGATAAACAAAAGAACACCTTTCTGGCTCTTTAAATTTTTAAAAGAATCTTGAATTGATTGAGAAAAAAATACTGAAGTAGCCAATAAAATAATAGCGACAGATAAGAACGCCTTAAATGGTATTAACACAACCAAAAAGAGATAGGCATATAGATGGATTGGCCATTTATTTTGTTTTACCATAACTATCTGTTGGTTGATAAGTCTGTAATTTGAACCCTTTTTTTAAGTAATTGAAATCTGAGTACTCCTTTGATGTATCCTGACCCATAAGAGAAGTGAATTGCATTGAAAATGAAAAACAGTAGGGGAACCATTTTAACTGATTTACCTTTTAAAGCTATTCTAGAACTGATTAAAAGATTCAAAATGCTATGTGGTAAAAACACAATCATAAATAATAACCAACCAACATTCCAACTAAAAATGGTCAAAATTAAAGTAGAAATTAGCATCAAGAGGTACGTGGGAGGAACAAATTGCCTTATTGTTGCAGGAGATCCTACCTTTTTATTTACTAATGGCTTGAAGTAACCATAATAATAAAACATTTTACCAATCTTAGAAATGGTATCCCTAGCCATGTATTTAATTTCTATGTCGGGTAGTAAATAAATTTCTCCGCCGCTTTTTCTAAGCCTTGCATTAAATTCATCATCTTGGTTCCGAATTAATTCTTCATCAAACAAGCCAATACGTTCAAACACTTCTTTTTTATAACATCCAAAAGGTACGGAATCTATTTGAGTAGGCTTAGTAATGCCAATTCTATGAAGTGAATCACCTATTCCAAAAGGAGAGGAGATTGCTTCCGCAATTGCTTTTGCTGTCAGTGATTCATTTCTCGGGTGAGCAATCATGGCAACTCCAACGTTGTCGGCTTTTAGTTCGATCAGATTTTTTACAAGGTAACTCACGTAATTTTTTGGATACTCACAATGGGCATCTATTCGAACAATAATTTCACCTTTAGCAGCTTTGATACCAATGTTAAGCGCTGTGGGAACAATCTTTCTAGTATTATTCAGCGCGATAACATTTGGATAGCGCTTGGATTTTTCATCAATAACAGACTGCGTATCATCATCACTTTCTCCATCGATTACAAGTATTTCCATTTTATCACTGGGATAGTCTTGCTTTAGAATATCTTCGATGACTTTTCCAATATAGTCAACCTCATTTCTGCATGGAATTATAATTGAAATAAACGGGAAATTATGCATGTAAGAATTTATTTAAATTAACTTTTTGAGTGCAATGTTCATTTTGTAGATCGAACGAAGTGTAAGGCACATGAGCAAAAATAAACTAGATAGAAATGAATAATAAAACCAAACATAATCAAGTTTTAACATTCCGACCAAGATAAAAAGTGTGCAAAAGTAGACTAGGGTTATCAATAGGTTTACACTATTAACCGCTTTTTCGTAATAGGCATTAATCACACTTCGCAGTGCTATGAATAGCGCATAAAAGACAGCGCCGCTCATAATTAGTTGAGAGTCTTTAATCCAATACTCACTTCCTTCACCAAGGTAAAGCGCTAGTAGTTCGGCAGTAAATAATTGATAGATAAGTAAGCCGAGGCTCGACAGAAATACAGTTGCCCATATTGCTCTCTTAGTTTCTTGTATGATTTCCTTGTATTGTTTGTTCTTTATCTTTTGGCTAATGGTAGGCAAAAGCATCAGACTTAGTGGAGAAAAGGCTGCGCTAACAATATTAAGCAAGGTTAAAGAAAAAGCCATTTTATCTGCTAACTCTGGGTAGTTGAACTTTGAAACAATTATTATCGGTAAGGCAAATAATCCACCAAACGCAATATCACCGGGTACCCTCGGGATTCCATACCGCAACAAGGTAATTAAACTGCTCTTTTGGAAACGTAAGTTTTTCTTGTTTGATGGTTTTCTAACAATTTTAAAAAAGCTAAACGCGGATATTCCCAGCCAAGCAGAACCTGTTATTAACAGTACACTTCTTAAAGAATCTCCTATAAAGAAAGCTAGAATTGGAATTAGCCCCATATTAACAAACTGTAGGAGATTAGCATTTTTAAAGTCATGTCTTCCTCTTAAGTATCCAAAAGTCATTAAATGGAAATAAATCCCCGGGATGGAGATGGAGAGGGGTAAGATAAAAGAGCTAAAAGAGTTATTGCCGAACAATAAATAGCTCCATTCTTCTGAAAATGGAATTAATAAAATGCTTAATACGATAGATATAGCTACGAAAAAGGTACATGAACTAAAGTAAAAGCTAAATTGCTGAGATGAATTTTTTGAATGGGTAACATACCTTGTAATACCGGTGGATATTCCTAATAATAAGATGGGCTGAACAAAGGAAAAGATACGCTTGAAAATGGATAACTCAGCTACTCCTTCATTTCCAAAAAAGTTATTGGAAAGCCTATAAACGAGTAGGCCACTAACTAAAAGTAGAAACTCTACCAAATACGTGGAGGCGTACCCTTTAAAAGTAGCTGATTTTATGGTTGACCTCAAACGATTCATTGCTTCAAAAGTAGATAAAATCAGTCGTTGATACTACTGAAATTCTAAAACGATGGCCAACATTTATACGGATAGCATATAGCTACGTCTTTTGCTTTTTCTTTTTTGCAGCGGGGAACAGCACATTGTTCAGGATCAATCTATATCCCGGGCTATTTGGATGTAGGTTCAAGTCGGTGGGTGGATCTCCAACAAAATGCTGATAATCCTCGGGGTCATGGCCACCATAGAATGTCCAGGTGCCTTTTCCAAAAGTCCCATGAATATATCTTGCACTATTTAGTGCTTTATTTTCTCCAAGGATTAAAATTTCTGGTTTGATGTACTTTTTGTTAAATGCCGTAGTTTGTCCCATGAATCCTTTGATAACAGGTGTGTGGTTCTGACAAAGCATGGTAGGTACAGGATCCCATTTAGCCGAAAATTCAAACAAAGTAAATAGGTCTAACTTCTCAGGAGTTCGGCTATGAAAAGGTGTGGCATCAATATTTGAGAACTCATATTGCATCGGGTCCGTAATTAGCGAGAAATCCTTAAACGCAAATGTATTTTTGTAATTGAGTTTTGCATTATAGTTTGACGTAGTTCCATCACCGTCAAACATGGGTTCGCAAATATCCAAATCCATTGCAGATAAAGCAATGTCGTAGGAGTCAGTACCTGAGCACATGGTAAATAAGAACCCACCACCTGAAGTAAATTTTCGGATTTCTTTGGCTACACCAAGTTTTAATTGGGATACCTTTTCAAATCCCAAACGACTAGCCATCTCTTCATTAACTCGAACTTGCTCTTTATACCAAGGATAACTTCTATAATTAGCATAGAATCTTCCATATTGGCCGGTGAAGTCTTCATGGTGCAGGTGCAACCAATCATATAAAGGTAATGTGCCATTTATAATTTCTTCATCATATACCACATCGTAGGGGATTTCGGCATAAGTAAGTACAAGAGTTACTGCATCGTCCCAGGGTTGCTTGCCCTTTGGAGAGTATACAGCCATCTTTGGTGCTTTCTCTAACTTTATCGCATCCATGTTTACTTCAGGATTCGAAATCTCAATAAGAATACTGCTTGCTTTTGCATCGGGGATAAGTTCATAGGATACCCCACGAATCACACATTCATCTTGAATGGGTTTAGCAGATTTGATTAAAAAGCTGCCACCTCTGTAATTTAATAACCACTGAACATCAACTTCTCGCTCAAGCACCCAGAATGCTACCCCATAAGCTTTTAGGTGGTTACTTTGAGCATCATCCATAGGAATGAGTACATAAGATGCTTTTGCTGAAAATGTTAAAATTATGGCAATAAGTAGAACTCTAAGTTTTATCATGTTCAGTAAATCAGATTGAAGCTGAGTAGTTGATTAAAAAGGAACCTCGTCATCGCCGAAGTCGTCCATTTTAGAGGAACGCGTGATGGTGTTGTTAGCATCGGAATCGAATTCATCATTTACCGGCATATCGCCAAAAGCATTGCCTCCGTTGCCGCCATTTTCTCCACTAAAATAGTCATTGTCCAAATTACCAAATTTAGCTAACTCAGCAGTAAATTTAAGCTGAACATCACCAACAGAACCATTTCGGTGTTTGGCTATGATAATGTTTGCCACCCCAAGTGTAGAGTTGCCTGCCTCATCTTCTGTCAATCCGTAGTACTCAGGTCGATTGATAAACAGCACCATATCCGCATCTTGCTCAATGGAACCCGATTCACGCAAATCAGAAAGCTGTGGTCTTCTATCTCCACCTCTTGATTCTACTGCTCTACTTAATTGAGAAAGTGCAATTACAGGTATATTTAATTCCTTGGCGATACTTTTCAGCGACCGCGAAATGGTACTAATTTCTTGTTCTCGATTGCCTTTTCCTTCTCCTCCGGCAGTCATCAGCT
>CBFHZL010000078.1:0-12861 GCA_965660325.1 uncultured Acidiluteibacter sp. | reverse complement strand
TCTCCTTTCACCCAAGCCTTTCCGAGTTCGTAAAGCTGCGTTAATCGATTTCCATCATTGGTCCAATAAGCTGCTTTTTCCATTTCAACCTTAATTAATGATATGGTTGGGTCGTTAAGACCTTCAGGGAACCAAGCTTTTACCATTGGATTCATCAGCTCTTCCATTTTTTCACGATCATGATGAATTGATGCCTTTCCTGATATACTTACGTATCCTTGATTGGAAGCATCCGCTACACTTAAATTAATATGTGGATGAGTGGCAATTTCATTTGCTTTACAGCTATTTTCATTGCTAAAAAACCAGATCGTTCCATCTTCATTTAGCTGACTTATACCCATGGGTCGCGACTTTAAATGGCCGTCATTCTGTTGGGTAGTCATCATCGCTACACGTTGATTTTCAATTAGATTTAATAAAGTATTGTATTTCGTTTCCATATTTTTTTGTTTTGCCTTTAGAAGCGCAAGGACTGTTCCAAGCCACATTTTTGCGAGCACAGGCCGTTTTAGCGCACCTTATAACATAAAATCTGTGGATGTTGTGTAACACTTGTGAAGTGTATTGCAAGCTTTCAGTGTAGCTTACCTCCTTCTTCCGGTGTACTCCATGGCTTCTCCTTTACCAAAACCATAGCTAAACCCAACGGTAATGAACCGACCTCTCAATCCATAATTATAGCTATAAACATCTTGTTGATCGATAATACTCTCTCGGAAACGAGACTCAAAAAGATCACGAACACTAGCACTGACCACCGCTTTTCCTTTTAAAATCTTTTTTCGGACGCCAAAATCCATAAAAATATTCTGAGAAACGGTGCTCTGAACGGTTCGGTAGCGAGAGCGAAAATTACCGGTAACTTCAAAGTCAATATCGTACGGAAGCTTAAACTTGGTCGTCAATTTGGAATTGAATTGATCTCCATTAAAGTCGAATGAGGTCTCCTCAAATGAACCATCTCGCTGAAAGAAGTTATAGTTTACATCTCCTTGAAGTGTGACCTTTTTACTTAAGGTATACTTTGCATTCAATTCAACTCCTGTTGATTGGTTGGTACCAATATTTAATGGGGTTTGAATATTGACGTTATCTTGAAAAACAGAAATTCGTTCAATAACTTCAGTAGTTCTTCTATAGTATACCCCAAAATTCAAGGCATATTTTTTCTGAATATAAATACTTGTGAACTCATAGGAGTCGGTAAACTCCGGTTGTAGATCTGGGTTTCCTGTGCGGAAATTAAAGTTGTTACGGATATTGAAAAATGGGTTTAAATCCCATAACCTCGGACGATAGATTCGTTTGGAGTAACCAGTTTGCAAAGAAAAGTTATCAGTAAGCTTATAGGAGATGTGTAGCGTTGGAAAAAAGTTGGTGTAATTTTTATCATTGGTCTCAGCCGTATTTTCTAACAAAGTGGACAAATCTGTATTTTCTGCTCTCAATCCTGCTTTTACACCCCATGTGTCGTTTTCATAGGCGATGGTTCCATATACGCCCAGTACTTTTTGGTTAAAGTTGAATTTGTTCGTTAAAGACGAATCAGGCTCAAAACCATTGTCTACAAAGTTGAATACTGCGAAATCATTGCTCACATCGGTGATGACATATTGTGCACCTGTTTCATAACTAAACTGGTCATTAATCGGCTTAGCATAATCGAGTTTAAAGGTGTAATTGGCTTCACTAAATACTGTTTCTGTACGCTGAAATGGCTGAACCTGAGATCCAAAAGTAGTCACATTCTCAAATTGTGAGGAGAGATCTTTTCCAAAAAAGCTTCCTAGTGCACTAAACAACAGCGTATGCTCTTTATCATCTTCAAACTCTCGTTGGTAGTTTAATTCATATTGCCACTTCGGGTTTGTCGCTTCCGTTTCTTCATCTCGATACCATTGGGCATCTAAAATTCCATTTGTGAAACTACTAAAGTTAGTAAGCGATGGCTGATCTTCTATTTCATAAGCAAAGTTTCCTGATAGCGTAATGACATTCTTATCATTGATGTGGTAATCTGTTCCTAATGTAATATTGTAGAACTGTTCATTCCTAAACTCTTCTCCGTCGCTTTCTATTCGTTTGTCGCTGACAAGGTTATCGGTTATATTTTCATTCTGCCGAGGTAAGGAGCGGTATCCGGCGCCAATCTGCGTAAACAGGTTAAACTTTTCCGTTCTGCGATTCAGACTTACCCCAATGCTTTGGTTGTCAGGAATACCTGCATTCACAGAAACGGATCCATTTAATCCTTTCTTTTCTTCTTTTTTTAATACAATATTGAGAATACCGGATGTCCCTTCTGCATCATATTTTGCTGATGGATTGGTAATTACTTCCACCTTTTCAATCATGTCAGCCGTAATGGTTCCTAATGAGTTAGCCCCATCGCTTGCGAGAATACTTGGCTTCCCATTGATCAAAACCTGTACTCCCTGGCTGCCACGCAAACTAATTTCACCTTCAATATTCACGTCTACTGAGGGTACATTGTTTAATACATCCACGGCACTAGCTCCTGTAGAACTCAAATCTTGCCCTACGTTAAATACGCGTTTATCCAATTTAAATTCGGTTTGAGATCGCTCAGAAACAACTTCTACTTCACCAAGTTCGTTCGCCGATTGTTCTAGCTCAATTACACCAATATTTATTTTTCCACCAACTGGCGCTGAGGGAGTAATTGTTTTTGTAGCAAAACCAATAAAGCTTACCTGAATATAAAAGTTTTCTGAGGCTCCAACAGATAGTGAAAATGTGCCATCTTCGCTTGTTGTAGTACCATCAATTGAGGCCTTTGTTGTTGCGTTTACAGCCATTACGGTGGCAAACATTACTGCTTGATTGCTACCTGCAGCTTGCACTTTACCTGTCACTTTTAGTGTCGAAGGTTGAGCAATTAATAAAGGGGAGATCAAAAAACAACAAACGGTTATTAATAGGCGATTAAGAAATACATTCATTTTTATACTTTTTCTAGTTGGTTCCATCAATTTAAATCACTGAAAGCTTAAAGCTTTGTTTATTTCTATGACCGTTTTGACTTCGCTTGTAGGGAAACAAACGAAATCAAGCAGTGTTTAAACTTTCATTATTCGTTGGACGATAATTAATCAAAAGGTTTAATTCAAATCAAATAAAAATTTATAATTGATTTAATGCTTCAACTACCATATGTTTACTGTAATCGTTTATTTTTTTATGTGAGGAGCTCCAACCTAATAAAAACCGTGTAAAATCAGCCCAAGCGATAGGAAATAATTTCCTCCACTCCTTTTCCAATGCTATACAATCAATTTCTAAAGACCCATCAGACAATGCTGAAGACAAATAATCAAAATAAGCATTAAGCAATTCTACCTCATGGTTAAAGCATTGCTCTTCTGTGAGGCAACTGCCTAAAAAGTAAGCAACATCTTTCATACCACAGCCACCACCGACGTATTGAAAATCAACCGCGGCAACCTCTGTCATATCTGCAGAAAAGCAAAAGTTAGCCACCTTAGCATCTCCATGAATTAGGGTTTGAAAAGTACAGTTTTGGAGCAGGTCATCAATGGCTTTGGCTTGTTTTTTAAGCTTGCATTCTTCCATGGCTTCCAATTCATCAGGACGCGTCGACAAGTGCCAATAACTGCCTTGCTCCCATAGTCCCACAGGAGAATGATTCATGAACCTTGCATGAAAGTTAGCTAACCACTTCAAAACTATTTTGGCCTCATTAATTTCTAGCGATTCTCTCCGTTTTGGATATCCTGATGTATCTAAGTCTTCCAACAAAATCAGTTTTTGCCCTCCTTCATTAATTGAGCAATAACATTTCGGAACCCTGCAGTTTGTATTGCATTGATCGGCCCATTTAGCATACCACTCTTGCTCCACTTCGTAAGATTTTACCTTTCTAAGGTGCGAGCGTTCGGTATTCCAACCGCGTGGGTGTTTGTCATTCGACTGTAAGTTAATTTCCTTGAGAATTACCGAAGGCCTTTCTTCGTGATCTAATTGAATGCGTATTATTTTGCCATAACCGCTCCACACGTCTTGGATAACTTTGCTTTCAATTATATGTCCAAGACCTAATTGATTAGTTATTAATTCAGCATATGTGAAATCCATCATAAAAGGGTGCTATTTAGCGACTTTCTTCTTGATCGTCTTCTGTAAAAACACATTACAAGGAAGTGTAATTTGATCGCCCTCTTTTGTTTTTAAGGTGATAAAAAAGTAGCCAATATCTACAATTCGTCCTTCTAGCTCATAATCTTTATCCATAATGGTGATGGTATCGTCCAACTTAACCGAGTGGTTAAAGAATAAGATTACACCAGCAGTGAGGTTACTCAAAAGCGACCATTGGGCGAATAGTGCTACCCCAATAACCGTCAATACCGAAGTCATGAATAACACTAATTCAGATTGATCGACTCCCCAGATTATTAACAGTAATAGTATTAAGAGAATGGTCAATGTGAAATTCAAAATCTTGCGAACAAGTTTTCCTCTTGTTTTATTAAGTAGACTTTTTACAACTGTTTTAGAAATAAAGTAATTAATGATTAGTTTCAATACGGTGATGAGTAATAATGATATAATAGACTCTATCACTTTTATATCTAGAAAAAATTCTGATAATTGATTCATTGCAGTTTTAATGATTGATAAACTAGAGCGAACTCAAATTTAAGCATAAAAAAAACTGAGAAGTGGTAAACCACTACTCAGTCTAATAGTATAATTTCCAAACATTGTTAATGTTCTTTTAGTAGCTCAGGATACTTGGCCTGAAAACGCTTTAACCTTGGAATAGAAACGCGCTGAACGTAAGGATTATTTGGATTTTTCTTTTCATAATCCTGGTGATACCCTTCAGCATCATAAAAGATGTTTAGCTTTTTTACTTCCGTTGTAATTTCATCTTCATACACCTGATCAGCTTTCAATTGATTGATGTAATCATGAATGATTTGTTCTTCGTTTTCATTGTTGTAAAATGCAATCGAGCGATACTGTGCACCTCTATCAGGACCCTGCTGATTCAAGGTGGTCGGATCATGCGAACCAAAAAACACTTTTACAAGCGTTTTAAACTCAACCTTATCCGGATTATAATAAATCTCTACCGCTTCTGCATGGCTTGTCAACCCTGCACTAACTTGCTCATAGGTTGGATTTTTTTCTTTTCCACCTGCATAGCCCGAAATAACTTCAGTTACCCCTTTTACATCTTCAAAGATAGCTTCTACACACCAAAAGCATCCACTAGCAAAATAAGCTTTACTCAAACCTGAAAGGTCAGCACGCTGAGCGTTAGTGGTGGTATCTTCTGAAGATTCATTGCTTTCAGATGGTACACTACCGCAAGCGGTTAGTAGCAATAAGAAAGCACTTGAAATGGATAGAAACATTTTTATCATTACGGTAAGGAGTTTTTGAATGTTTGGTAAGAACTTGGTGAGTAATACGTCGTATCACAGCCTAGCTCAATGGCTTTGGTTTCAATGTTTACCACTCGATCAGCTGACGGTGGATGCGTGCTTAAAAATTTAGGCGGTGCTTGACTGTTACCATCACTTAACTTTTGAAAGAATGTTTTCGCTCCATCGCAACGATAAGGTGTTTTCGATAAATACTCCACTGAATATAAATCAGCTTCCGTTTCAGCATCACGGCTGAATGCTAATAACGTTCCATTACCTGCGATTCCTGCTAGAATTTGTGAAATCTGTCCAGGTTCATTACCTAAAACAATACTTAACAATAGGTTAATTCCATATTGTCGCTGCATTTGCTTTACCGAGTGTCTTCGATCAGCATGAGCAATTTCGTGCCCCATTACACCCATCAAATCATCTTCGTTGTCTAGGTACTTAATTAAACCTGTGTAAAAGAAAATATACCCTCCAGGAGATGCAAAAGCATTCAGCGTTTGATCATCTTCTATAATATATACTTCCCAAGCAAACTCATCACGGTAACCAATTTCACCAGTATTTAAGATGCTGTCCTTTAATCCTCTAATGTAATCATAAGCAGATTTATACTGTACAGAGTCTAATAGCGGATATTGACTAGGATTAGCAAAAATTTCTTGCTTCAGTTGCGCTCCCAACTCTACGTCTTTCTCAGGAGAGAATAATAATACAGTTTCCTTATCATCATCTCCACAAGCCATTAGTGTGATGGCTAAAATTGCAATTGCACTTAATCGTTTTAACATGTTTTTATCAATTTGTATTTGCATGCAAAGATGCTACAATTCATTTAATTCTGAAAGTCATCCTCCAAGTCTAAATCATCAGAACTTAACATCGACTGAAACAAATCGTTAAACCGTAATTTGGTATCCATTCGCTTTCGGCCAAGCAATGAATATTCTGCAAAACCATGAAGTAACAATTCCATCATTAATAATTGCTCATCCTTATTTAAATGAGGCAATTTTGCATCGATGAGTTGCTGCATTCCAGGTATTTGAGTTAACTCTTCCTGATATACTTTATCGGAGTAATCAGTCTCAATATCAATCACATTATTTGCAAAAGAGTTTAACACTGTTTGATACAATTGTACTGCTTCGGATTTGTTTTTCTTTAGGTCCTTTAGTTCAGGGAAGTAATTAGTAATCATGGTTCTGATAGCAGCTTGAACGATAGAATAAGCCACATTGACTGCTCCTTCTTGCTCTCCTTCATACACCATTTCTATTTTTCCAATAATTGCAGGAACTACATTCATCAAATCTGCTACCCGAGCAACGGTGTGTTTCTCTCCATTAATAAGAGCTCTACGCTCCGCTGAACTTACCATATTTTCATAAGCCGCAATGGTTAACCTTGCTGAAACACCACTTTTAGCGTCTACATACTCACTTTTTCTAGCCTCGAAGGCGATTTGTTCCAATAAATCACTTAATACAGCAGGCACTGTTACCATCTCTTTTTGCTCAGCAGTCAGCTTTACCTCTTGATCGGTAATTTCTTTAGATAGCTGTATATTTTTCGGGTAATGCGTCATAATCTGACTTTGAATTCTATCTTTCAAAGGCGTAATAATAGAACCTCTATTGGTATAGTCTTCAGGGTTTGCCGTAAATACAAATTGTAGATCTAAAGGTAGTCGTAACTTGAATCCTCTTATTTGTATATCTCCCTCTTGCAATATGTTAAACAGCGCCACTTGAATTCTCGCTTGAAGATCAGGTAGTTCATTAATAACAAATATTCCACGATTAGCTCTTGCGATTAATCCAAAATGAAGCACCTGCTCATCGGAATAGTTTAACTTTAAGTTAGCAGCTTTAATCGGATCTACATCACCAATCAAATCAGCAATACTCACATCTGGAGTAGCTAATTTTTCAGTGTAGCGCTCATTTCGGTGCACCCATTCTATTGGCATGTTAACACCAAGCGTTTCCAATTGCTGCCTTCCATAAAATGAAATGGGCTCAAATGGGTTATCATTGATTTCTGAACCTTTTATGATCGGCATATACTCATCAAGTAAATGAACCATTAAGCGTGCCATCTTGGTCTTTGCTTGACCACGAAGCCCCAAAAAATTAATGTTGTGCTTTGCGAGAATTGCCCGCTGTAAGCTTGGAATTACCGTATCCTCATACCCATGTATCTGATTAAAGATGGCCTCTTTATTTGCCAGCTTTTGGATCAGGTTTTCGCGCAATTCTTCTTTTACACTTTTTGGCACATAACCACTCTTTTTAAGTTCGCCGAAAGTAGTTATTGCAGTTAATTTACTCATATTGTTCTTTTTTTATTTCGTTCGTAATCTGAAAAGATAAAATTCCCTAACCCATCTAATCCTGAATAGAAAGCTCGACCATTATTAGCTTCTGTAAATTGCTCAACAAATCGCTGCAAATAAGGATCTTCAGCAATCATAAAGGTGGTAATTGGAATTTTTAATTTTCGACATTGAGCCGCAAGATTCACTGTTTTGTTAAGTATTTCAGGATCTTGCCCCCAGCTATTTTGGTAATATTCTCCATTTTTTATGATACAAGTAGGTTTCCCATCTGTAATCATAAATATTTGCTTGTTGCTTGACTTCTTTCTTCGCAGTAAATCCATTGCTAATTCTAATCCTGCCACGGTGTTGGTATGATAAGGCCCCACCGTTAAATAGGGTAAATCTTTGATTTGAACTTGCCATGCATCGTTGCCAAACACGACAATATCTAGGCTATCTTTAGGATACCGAGTCGTGATAAACTCGGCTAATGCCATAGCTACTTTTTTAGCTGGCGTAATCCTATCCTCTCCATACAGTATCATGGAGTGTGAGATATCAATCATCAAAACAGTAGACAGCTGCGTTTTGTGGCTGCTCTCTACCACTTCTAGGTCGTCTTCCGTCATGCGAAAGTCATCGATTCCGTGATTAATTTGTGCTTTTCTAAACGATTCTGTGAAATCTATTTGTTCAAACGTATCGCCAAACTGAAATGGCCGTTTGTCAGTGGTCGCCTCGTCCCCTTTCCCAATGTGCTTAGTTTGGTGATTGCCGGAATCTCCTTTTTTTAGTTTTCCAAAAATTTGGTCTAAAGCTCGCTTACGGATAAGTTGCTCTGTTTTTGAAGTAATCTTCGATTTAGCATCTTTTGGATCTGTTCGCAACAAACTTTTACGCTCTAAGTCTCTTCTAAAGTCATCTAGGGTATAATCATCATCAGTAATGTTGTGCGCAGCATCTAACTGCTTCATCCACTCAAAAGTTTCTTCTACATCACCTGAAGTATAATTCATTAACTCCAAGAACAACTTCAAGAGTCGTTCAAATGGAGTTTGACTACTATCTTCTTTAAATTCTGAAAAACGAAATCCTACCATGTTTTTAAAATTACCATTAAAACACAGCACGATTGAGTTTGTTTTGATATTTTAAGATATCATAACAAGGAGAAACTAAGAAATTAGTAGTGCAGCAAATACTGCTATTTCTACTTCAAAAATATACTTGGTGCCATCTGAATCGCTTGAGCAAACGCCTCTTCATTAATTGAAGTTGCAATTTTGTGCTGATTAAAGTAGGTCAGCATTTTCTCTGTTGGCATATTTCCGGTTAACTCTTCTTTCGCCATCGGACAGCCGCCAAATCCTTTAATAGCGCCATCAAATTTACGGCATCCATTATCATAGGCAGCTTTTACCTTCTCTTCCCAACTATCAGGTGTGGTATGCAGGTGAGCACCGATCTCGGCAGTAGTAAATTCGCCGATTACCTGAGAAAATAAAGCAGCTATATTGTCAGGAGCTGAAACTCCAATAGTATCCGACAATGCGATATTATTAACTCCACAAGTTACCAGCTTTTCAGTCCACTCTGATACAATATCCGGATGCCAGGCATCACCATAAGGATTACCAAAAGCCATGGAAACGTAAACCACTAACTCCTTACCATGTTGCTGACACAGATTCTGAATTGCCTCCACCCGTTTTAAAGATTCCGCTATAGATGAATTGGTATTTCGTTGTTGAAATGTTTCAGAAATAGAAAAAGGGAACCCTAAAAAATTAATTTCATCAAAACAGACAGCGTCTTTAGCTCCTCTCTCATTAGCTACAATAGCAAGTAATTTAGAAATGGTGGTATCTAGCTGTAATTGCTTTAATACTTCAGCAGTATCTCTTAATTGCGGTATGGCTTTGGGAGAAACGAAACTGCCAAAGTCGATGGTATCAAAACCCACCTTTAATAATTGATTAATATAGGCAGCTTTCAAATCAGTAGGAATAAAATCGTGCAGCCCTTGCATTGCATCTCTAGGACATTCAGTTAGATGTACCATTTTTCTTCTTTTTAAAATACGTTATTAATCCTGTATTAATTCGCTTAGCTGTTGCAGGTCCACCATAAATAAATCCGCTGTAGATTTGGAGTAAATCTGCTCCGGCTTCTAGCTTTTCAATTGCATCCTCAGCAGTCTGTATTCCGCCAACACCAATAATGACCATGGGTGACTTCGCATTGGTTTTGATGTAACGAATCACTTCAGTTGCTCGCTCTTTCAGCGGTTGACCGCTTACTCCTCCGGCTCCAATAGAAGACACCACTTCTTGAGAAGCGGTTAACTTACCCCGATCTATGGTGGTATTTGTTGCAATAACGCCGTCAATTTTAGTGTCGGCTACAATAGAAATAATGTCATCTAGCTGCTCATTCGTCAAGTCAGGAGCAATTTTCAACAGAATAGGCTTTCGGTTTTGCTTCTCATTATTTAACAGCTGCAAACCATTTAGCAAGTTAGTTAACGGTTCTTTTTCTTGCAGCTCTCTCAAATTTGGTGTATTTGGCGAGCTAACATTGACGACAAAGTAATCAACATAATCAAACAGTGCTTCGAAGCAATAGGTATAATCATCCATTGCTTTTTCGTTTGGCGTCACTTTATTTTTTCCAATATTACCGCCAACAATTAACCCTGCAGGACGATTTTTGAGGCGCTCTACAGCAGCATCTACACCACCATTATTAAAACCCATTCGATTAATCAATGCTTCATCCTGAGGTATTCTGAATAATCGTGGTTTAGGGTTGCCATCTTGTGGCTTAGGAGTTAGTGTCCCAATTTCAACAAAACCAAAACCAAAAGTTGACAACTCTTTATATAGCTTAGCATCCTTATCAAAGCCAGCAGCCAAACCTACAGGGTTTGGAAAATTAAGGCCCATCAATGAAGTTGATAGAATTCCTTCTTGTTTATTATATAGAAAATTACTTATTTTTACACCGAATTGCTTTTTAAGCAATTTACCTATTACCCAAAAAGCAGTATGATGCACCCGCTCTGCATCAAATTTAAAAAGTAGCGGCTTAATGATTGAATACATGTATTGACTATTTATTCTACAAAAATACCCACACCTACTCAACAATTCGAATAAAAACTAAACTAAATCCCAACTCTTACCATGATTGCTTACTCACTTATAAAGGATTTTCCTTTTGTTACCGTAAATGCATGCCACTCCAAGAGGCAACTCATCCTATCTTTTAAGAATAATCAAACCATCCATCTGGACGATGTAGATGATTTTCTGAACATTATGGAACCGTTTGCCATAATGGGTTACGATGAAGTTATCTCAATAGCAACGATTAGCAACTTAAATATGTCTACAGAAACTATGATTGCAATTGGAAAACATCCCATTTGGTCAGTATACCATTTAAAACACGCAATTATAGTTAATCAGTTTAATATGAGACTCCTATATAGCTTATACTTAAAATTTGGTCAACCTGTTGCCCCAACTAGAGTATTCGAAAAACTAAAAGATGCAGAAGAATGGTTACAAAGCCAGGACCATGACAGCAACAAGCAAGTTGGCTAGATAACCTTTTCAAAAAAATACAGTATACGCATTAAACCTATTACTCATATGCTTGAAAAAGAAAAATTAATCAATTTCCCAAGTGTTGATATATACACTTACGGTGACAAATATCTATACTTCGACATAAAAGAAGGCGCTTACTATGATTTAGAAGAAATGATAGCAGTAACAGAATTTATGTTACCATACGCCAAAAACGGTAGACGACTCTTTATAACAGACATGCGAAAAAGCTTCTTAAAGTTCTCAGATGAAGCCATGGAATGGAACGCAAGCTTTGAACCCGCAAAAACGCTTAAAATTAGAAATGCACTTTTAGTTAATAATCTATTCATGCGTTCAAGCGTAAACTTGTTTATACGCATCAAAAAACCAAAATATCCGACTAAATGTTTTTCCAGCATAGAAAAAGGCATTGAATGGCTCAATGAGAAGGATTAAAGGTTTCAAACGTATTGTCAGTGTAAAACACAATAATTCGATCAACCTGCTTTGAAGTTCCAGAAGAATTTGAAATTACCTCTTTGCTTTCTGGTGGCAGGCTTTTAGCTTCCTTCCTTAACAAAGTCTCCTCACTCACCTTTTCTTCGACCACTTTTTCTACACCCTCATCTATTTGCTTTGGTTCATTAGCAACTTTCAACTGATCTTGCGAAGACTGCTTTCCATTAATTAACCACTGCGCATCAACCTTAGGATAGTGCTCTAATATTTTTTGAATAAAATCCAAACTAGGCTTATTTCGTTCACTTAAAATATGAGATATACTAGAACGCTGTACTCCAATTTTGTCAGCAAAACTCGAAGGCGTTTCGTTGTATACCTTCATTACATATCTAAATCGATCAACTAAATTCATATGTTACAAATGTAACTAAATGATTTATTACAGAAGTAAATTAGACCAAAAAAGTGAATAAACGGCAAGATAATAGTTAAATATTTAGTTTATATAAATACCTCTTGTAATTGAATTACAATATTTTAATTTAAATTAACCCGCTTTAACCTTTACCCATTACATAAGTAAACAGTTAAATCAAAATATTATACTTTTACTATTTACAATTGTAATTAATTGACCATTTTGGTTTGTTACTTATGTAAACATCGCTATTTACAATTGTAATTTACAGATGTAACAACACCTTCTTTTATATATTTAACGTACTTTAAATCTTATTTAGATGAACCTAAATATAAACTAAGGGTATGTACAAAAATCGGAGTACATTTGCTAAAAATATCAAACATGACCTCTTTAGCTGAAGAAAATTATTTAAAAGCCATTTATGCCTTAAACACAAGTGAATCTAATGCAAGTACAAACAATATAGCCGATCGTTTAGAAATGAAGGCGTCTTCTGTTACGGACATGCTGAAACGACTAAATGAAAAGCAGTTGGTAGCCTATCAAAAATACCAACCTGTTAGACTTACGCCTAAAGGAAGAACCATAGCAATAGATGTTATTCGTAAGCACCGACTGTGGGAGTTT
>CBFHZL010000077.1:0-12884 GCA_965660325.1 uncultured Acidiluteibacter sp. | reverse complement strand
TGCTCCAGGAGGGCCAAATAATACGATATTTAACATGTATTCTATTTTAATCTTTTAGTACATATAATTCCTTTACATTCCTGCCGAAGCCATCATAGTCAAGTCCATATCCAACAACAAACTTGTTCTCTATTTCCATCGCTACATAATCGACTTTAATCGACTTTTTGTAAGCTTCGGGTTTGAGTAGAAAAGTAGCAATTTTAATGGAATTACAACCTGCTTTTTCTAATAAATCAACAATATTTTCAATAGTGTTACCAGTATCAACAATATCTTCTACTATTATAACATCTCTACCCTCAATGCTCCTATCTAGTCCAATCAATTGATTCACTTCGCCTGTAGACTTCATGCCTTTATAACTAGCTACCTTAACAAAGCTAATCTCACAATCAAGTGAAATCTCTCGAAGCAAATCCGCTGCAAACAAGAAGCAACCGTTCAAAACACCTAGAAATAAAGGTGTTGAATCTTTATAATCCGTATTTATCTTACTCGCAATGTTTTTAATCGAAGTAGCAATTTCTTCAGCAGATTTAAACTGCTTAAATGTTTTATCTAAAACCGTAATCTCTTTCAAATCGTATATAATTTAAGCGTCCAAATTTAATAAAATAAAAGCGGCAAGATTTAAAAATAAAAGAAAGACCATTAAGATGACGAATTGAAAGAAAAAATCGACAAAAAACATCTAATGAATTAATACAATTTAAACCATTTACAACAAATCTAAACCATGACACTAATTAAAAATACTTATCGTAATTTTGCAAAAAAAAAGAACTCTACTAAATACCCAATAAACATGCACAAAAACTCTTACCTAAATATATCTTTAGTTTATATTATTCTATTCCTACTTCCAAATGCAGCAACTAGCCAATGCTCAACAACATCAAGTGATGGATACACTGTTGATATTTCAGCAAACCCTGTTTATTTGAACGTTGCATCAACAAACTGTGAGTATGGTTATAACTATACTGTAAGTATGGAGTATAACGTAAGCTTTAGCGGTCCTAATCAGCCATCGAATCTTTGGACACTTAATGGTTACTTAAAGTGTGGAAGTAATTCTTTATTTTTCAATACCAATAATAGTCAAGGATCAGGTAGTTCTACTACCTCCAACACTTACAGCAACAAATCAGACTGTGCAGTTGCTACCGTGAATTCATTAGATTGCAGTAGCGTAGATTTTAAGATTGAAGGCCCAGGAATCTCCTCAAGAACGATCAGTTGTGCTACTGGAACTTCCTTACCTATCGAATTGTCATTCTTCGAAGTAAAAACGACCATCAATGGTCATGCTTTTATCAGTTGGTCAACAGATTCAGAAATCAATAATAACTTCTTTACGATTGAGCGGTCAAGCGATGCGATTAATTGGTTTGAAATATACCACAAGGAAGGAGCAGGAAATTCAACAGTATTGAACGAATACGCTTATGTTGATACAGAGTTAAAAGGGGAAACTTATTACCGATTAAAACAGACTGATTATGATGGTAAATCTACTTACTCTAACATTGAAGTAGTTTCTAGTAAAAAGGAACCAAGTGTTAAAATATTCCCTAACCCCTCTAGCAACTACATTATGCTATCGAATTCATTAGAGGTAAATCCTACCTTTTGGACTATCACCGGTCAAAGCGTTTCACGACAAGTAATTCAGCTATCTGATGACCAATACGACATTTCTAATCTGTCTTCAGGATTATACGTAGTGAAAAGCGAAAATAATGTAGCAAAATTCAATAAGGTAGATTAAAACATCGACTCTAATAAATCACCTACTAAGTAGGAAAGACCGGCAGCAACAGCGCCGAGAAATAACGTTTCTGCTATACTTCTTAGCGCTTTGGTTTGGTTAACTACACTCTTTAACCACCCAATACCTATAAAACCAAGCGATGTAAGAAAAATAGAAACACCAAAAAGATTAGAGATACTATTTGGTGAAGCATAATCAATTACATAGACTAAAAGAGGTATAAAACCAATAAGGATAAAGGATAGAAAAGTGACACCGCCCATGGCCAATGGTGACTTTTCTTCTCGAACCATTTCTAACTCCTCCTTCATCATCACATCTACCCATCGCTTTTTATCGGCAGTAATCACCTCAACAACTTGTTCGAGCAAATCCCCCTCAAAACCTTTAGCGGCATATATTTCTCGAATTTCTTCTCGCTCTTTTTCAGGCAGATTATCAACTTCCCAATATTCTATTTGTTCATGCTTTTCGTAGCGTTCTAGCTCTGATTTATTAGATAAATAACTTCCAACAGACATGGCAAATCCGTCTGCTATTAAATTGGCAAACCCTAAAATAATGACAACAGAAGAATCTAAGCCTGCACCCGCAGAACCTGCAACCACAGCAAATGTGGTCACACTGCCATCGATACCACCGTATACAAATTCACCTATATACTCGTTCCATCTGCTCCAAAAAGCAGATCCACTATGTATATTAGCTTCATTGTGAGTAGTTCCTTTCATTATAAGTTTTGATCTATTTCTTGTTTCAAGTAATCTATAGCTGCCCGAGAAGGTGTCTGTTTCAAATCGCTTACTAATCTAAGAATAAGTTGACTCATTTCTAACCCAGAAGCATTGTCAGGCAAAGACGAAGCCGCAGTGTTGATAATTTTAATCGTTTCTTCTTTCACAGTTCTTACCATTCTCCATGATCCTGAACTAACATACACTTGCTGTGATAAGTTGTGTTCGTATTCTGTTCGAATAGCACTTAGGAGATCTGTTTGTAATTGTTTAGGAGTCATCCCTCCTTTATATATGCGCATTACCAAGTTATCAAGCGAAATGCGCTCAAGAAACAATACGATTCGCTCATAAGCTTGGAATTTGATGGGAGTAACCGTTTTTTGATTATCTCTTCTATAATCCAGTAACCACTTCTTATGAAAAGAGTCGATTAATTTCTGCATCAGAAAGTAGATTCCGGCGAAGACGATTAAAATTGGTAAAATAAAAAGCAATGATTGTGTAAGTGAATCCAACATATAATATTTTTGATGGGATAAATTTAATCGAAATAATTATTTCTAGCGCAGTTTAGGTCTACAGATTCAAAGAAATAAATATCCTACCAACCCCAACAAATTTATTAGATTTGTAAATTGTCTAATGAACAAAAAATACGAGTATATGAGTCGCGTTGCGGATAGAATAAATAACCTTTCAGAGTCACAAACTTTGGCGATGGCCAGACGGAGCAGAGAACTTCAACAAGCAGGGGTTGACATCATTAGCCTCAGTCTTGGTGAACCAGACTTTGACACACCTGACTTTGTTAAAGCAGCCGCAAATAAAGCTATTGCTGATAATTTCTCACACTACACTCCTGTAAACGGTTTTAGTGATTTAAGGGAAGCGATTTCACTAAAATTTAAACGCGACAATCAGTTAGATTACGCAGCAGATGAAATTGTAGTCTCTACAGGGGCTAAACAATCCATTGCCAATGTTATGCTCAGCTTAGTGAACCCAGGCGACGAAGTTATTGTTCCTGCTCCATATTGGGTAAGCTACATCGAAATAATAAAGATGGCGGAAGGTATACCTGTAATTGTAGAAGCGGGAATCGAAAATGACTTTAAAGTTTCTGCAGATCAAATAGAGGCTGCAATTACAGACAAAACGCGTTTAATGATCTTTAGCACACCATGTAATCCGACAGGTTCTGTTTACAATAAAAAAGAACTTGCTTCGATTGCTAAGTTGATGGAGAAATATCCTGAATTCTATGTTATTTGCGATGAGATTTATGAACACATCAATTTTGTTGGCCAACACGAGAGCTTAGCACAATTTGGTGCCATAAAAAATCAAGTAATTACTGTAAATGGAGTTTCTAAAGGATTTGCAATGACGGGATGGAGAATTGGTTTCATCGGGGCACCAAAATGGATAGCAGATGCTTGCACTAAAATTCAAGGTCAAGTGACATCAGGAACCTCTAGCATATCACAAAAAGCAGCCAAAGCTGCTGTGTCTGCATCTCCCGATGTATTAATAGATATGATTGCCGCATTCAAGCAGCGTAGAGACTTAGTATTAAATCTTTTAAATGATATTCCGGGAATAAAAACAAATGTTCCAGAAGGAGCATTTTATGTATTCCCTGATATATCGTCGTTTTTTGGCAAAACATTCAATGGAAAACCAATAACGGATGCCAGTGGTTTAAGTTTATTTTTACTTGACGAAGCTAAAGTGGCTCTTGTTACAGGAGAAGCATTTGGAAACCCTAACTGTATCCGTATTTCATACGCCACCTCTGAAACTATTTTAAAAGAGGCCGTAAAAAGAATTAAAGTAGCGTTATCTAAATTAACTGCCTAGTGGAAAAAATCAACCTTACCAACTTATTTAGACAATTTAATGACCTTAATGTACTTATCATAGGGGACGTGATGATTGATGCTTACTATTGGGGGAAAGTTGACCGTATATCTCCCGAAGCTCCTGTACCCATAGTTGCAGTAGAAAAATCAGAAAAGCGGTTGGGTGGTGCTGCTAACGTAGCTCTAAATATACAAGCAATGGGTGCCAATGCCATTTTGTGCGCTCCTGTTGGAGATGATAATGGTGGAAGAGAATTCACTTCCCTTCTCGATCAAAACAAACTAACTGACGAAGGTATCTTATCCATTGCTAATCGAACCACCACAGAGAAGACAAGAATCATTGGCAATAACTTTCAAATGTTACGGGTAGATAACGAAACTACTGCAGTTATAAGCAATGAAGAAACGCATCGATTTATTGGTCGAATTAATGAAATCATTGCTGCCAAAAAAATAGATGTCATCATATTTGAAGACTACGACAAAGGTGCGATATCAGAAGAACTTATCCATCAAATTGTAGAAATAGCTCAGGAAAAAGGGATTCCAACAACCGTTGACCCTAAAAAGAGAAATTTTACCAGTTACAAGAATGTCACGCTATTTAAGCCCAACTTGAAAGAGCTGAAAGAAGGATTAAAAATAGATTTTGATAAAAGAGATAAACAAGCGTTAGAGCAAGCTATTGATCAACTAGAGGGAATCTTACAAAACGAGCATACGTTAATTACGCTATCTGAATTAGGGGTTTACATTAAAGAAAAGCATGAAAGACATCACATTCCAGCACACCATCGTTCCATCACAGATGTATCAGGTGCAGGCGATACAGTGATTAGTGTGGCTTCTCTTTGCTTAGCCTTAAACACTCCGCCTTCAGTAACCGCTGAACTCTCCAACTTGGCAGGTGGCTTAGTTTGTGAAAAGGTTGGTGTGGTATCCATACAAAAGGATCAATTACTTAAAGAGGCCATTGAGATTTTTAAATAGTAGCCACTAATCTCAAAAAACGGACTACATTTGAGTCTACATTTATACTAGGATCCTATCATGGGTATTCAAGAATTTAGAGAAAAAGTAAATCTTCGCCTTTACAAATCAAAAGGTTTAGTGAATAGGATTATGAAAACTGCCGTTTTCATAGCATCTATTACAGCTATTGCTACGCTAGTTTATTACTACGGATTCCCACAAACAGATGAGTCTAAAGTTTTCTTGCTAAATATCTTTAAAGGAACTTTTGTTGTTTATATCTGTAATTATTTTGTTCAATTTATCTTTGATTTTGAACCAATCAATTTTATCAAACGAACGTGGATTGAAGGGTTGGTCATGCTTTTTTTGGTGGTAGAAGGCATTAGCTACAATATCTTTGATCATTTACTACTCTCTTCCTTCTTTAATAACCTCGGGTTCGAAAAAGTTGGCGAATATTCTAATTTGTTGATTCAATTGTACTTCTTAATTGTTGTGTGGTACGAAATTGCAAAGGGAAGCAATATTTTACCCAAGTTAAAACTTAACCCTGCAGCGCTGTTTCTCGGTATTTTTATTGTAATCATGGGTACTGGTGCAGGATTACTCATGTTACCCGAAATGACCACTATTGAAGGTGGCATGAGCTTTATTGATGCACTTTTTACATCCACATCTGCAGCCACTGTAACAGGTTTATCAGTGCAAGACACTGCCAACTTTTTTACATTTAAAGGGCAGTTTATCATCTTGTTATTGATAAAGCTAGGTGGTTTAAATGTAATTGCGTTCGGTTCTTTCATTGCTCTATTCTCCAAGTTTGGAGTAGGTGTTAAACAGCACTCAGTTATTGAAGACTTCTTTAATAAAAGTAACCTAATGAGCGCTAGAGGGATGCTTGCTAAAGTGATTATCTGGAGTTTATTCATCGAAACAGTAGGAGCAGCAATCATCTTTTTTGCTTGGTCAGATGATATTGTGTTTCTTTCAGTTGGTGATCGCCTCTTCTCCTCCGTGTTCCACTCAGTTTCTGCCCTAAATAGTGCAGGCTTTTCGTTATTTAGTGATGGACTATATGAAGAAGGAGTTAAAAGCAATTACCTTGTTCATAACATCTTATGTGTACTACTATTTTTAGGAGCTATTGGTTTTATGGCCATATTTGATCTTTTTAGCATCAAACGAATTCGAGAACGAATAAAAATGCCTTGGAAAAAAATGCAATTTGCCACCAAAATTTCTTTTTATACTTCCTTATGGTTGATCTTTTTTGGAGCTCTTTTCTTTTATCTATTCGAAGGGAATCATTCATTAGCAGGAGAAGATAACATACTGATTAAAATCAGTCACTCCATTTTTCAGTCGGTGACTACACGATCAGGTGGATTAAATACCGTTGACATCTCTGCTCTTTCATTGCCAACGGTGGTTATCTTCATTTTTTTAATGGTCATTGGTGGAGCATCTAGTTCAACCGGTGGTGGTATCAAAACATCTACTTTCGCCATCATTTGGGCAGCAACTATTAGTACCATTAAAAACAAGAAAAGAACAGAGCTATTCGCTCACAACATACCGGTTTCATTGGTCCTTCGAGCATATTCCGTTTTTCTATTTTTTATTATCGGATTAGTGGTAGGCTGCTTTGGTTTGGCTTACACAGAAAGTGCGTTAATTAATTCAGGCCAGTTCACATTTATTGATTTAATATTTGAAGAAGTCTCCGCTTTTGGAACGGTCGGCCTATCTAGAGGACCTACAGCCTTTCTTTCAGAGCCGGGCAAATTGATTTTAATTACCTCTATGTTTGCCGGTAGGGTTGGACTACTAACTGTTGCATATGCACTTACCAAAGAATCTATCAGTACAGAATACAAATATGCAGATGGACATACCATGGTAGGATAAAAGTGGATTCCTATCGTTACTTTTGTAAGTAACCAAATCAATTGTTTCAAAACAAAAAATATGTACCCAACTATAAGTGATGCACTTCAAGATTTATTTGGCATCAACCTTCCATTACCTCTTCCATCTTTTGGTTTTTTCGTAGCCATTTCATTTCTACTTGCGGCTTACTTCTTTACACTAGAATTGAAAAGAAAAGAGCGAAATGGTTTACTGAAGCCCACATTAAAACCAGTTATTATTGGGGCTCCTGCAAGTATGCAAGACTTAATCCTTAACGGACTATTTGGGTTTATCATTGGGTTTAAACTTCCCATATTAGTGCTTGAGTACAGTGAATTTGTCCAACATCCACCATCGTACATTTTATCTACAAAAGGAGTATTTTTTGGCGGTGTTATTGGGGCAGGAATTGGCGTTTACCTTAGAAAAAAAGAAGCTGATAAAACGAAACTTGCAACCCCAAAACAAGAAATGGTAACCATGCATCCGCATGAGCATGTCAGTAACATGACACTGATAGCTGCTATTGCCGGTATTCTCGGAGCAAAGTTATTTCACAATCTAGAGAATTTAGATGAACTACTCGCTGATCCTATTGGAGCACTTACCAGTTTCTCCGGTTTAAGTATTTATGGTGGTTTAATTATTGGTGGTGGCTCGGTGCTGTTTTATGCTGTTAAAAATGGCATGAAGTGGATACATGTAGCTGATGCTTGTGCTCCTGGATTAATGGCAGCTTATGGAATGGGGCGTGTAGGTTGCCAAGTCGCGGGTGATGGCGACTGGGGAATGCCAAATGATGCGCCACAGCCAGAATGGATGAGCTTTTTACCAGATTGGACTTGGGCATACGGCTACCCTAACAATGTTTTGGGGATAGACTTAAAAGAAGATTTTGCTAGAATGGGCCTTGAAAGTATAACAGGAAAGGCTTGGCCAACTCCCTTCTATGAAACCATAATGGCTACCATTATCTTTGCGATTCTTTGGAGTCTGAGAAAAAAGATAAATATTCCAGGTATTATATTTAGCTTATATTTAACTCTAAATGGAATTGAACGATTTTTAATCGAACAGATTAGAATTAATCCTGATTATCACTTTTTAGGGTTAGAGTTTACCCAGGCAGAACTCATTGCTGTTATCTTATTCCTATCAGGGATAGCTGGGATGATTTACTTTACCAAGAACAAAAATAAATACCTTACGACCACATGAATTTAGAAGAGCTGTGCAAACAAGTAGTTGATCTTTCTAAATCGGTTGGTGATTTTATAAAAGCCGAAACCATTAAGTTAACCGACATTGAAATAAAGTCTAAGAACAGCTTAGTCACTTATGTAGACAAGCAAGCTGAAAAGCAAATCGTAGATGAGTTGATGCCGCTAATCCAAGGTGCAGGTTTTATAACAGAAGAAGATACTGTTAATTACCTTGGTGATGATTTTTATTGGATTATCGACCCATTGGATGGAACGACTAACTTTATACACGGCATCCCTTTTTACTCGATTAGTATAGCCCTTCAAAACAATAACAAAACAGTTTTAGGTGTTGTGCTAGAAGTCACTTCAGGTGAATGCTTTTATGCTTGGGAAGGCGACGCTGCCTATTTGAATGGGAAAAAAATTAGTGTTTCAAATACGCCCCAATTGTCAGCATCATTAATCGCTACCGGATTTCCCTATTATGACTACGATAGGATTGAACAATATACTCAGTTGCTAAAATTCTTTATGAAAGAAACTCGTGGTATTCGCCGAATGGGTTCCGCAGCCCTTGATTTAGTATATGTAGCTTGTGGCAGAATGGATGGTTTTTATGAATATAGTCTACATCCATGGGATGTTGCTGCAGGTGCATTCATAGTTCAACAAGCAGGCGGTAGAGTTACCGACTTTAATTGTGGAGACGATTACCTATATGGAAAATCCATTGTGGCTGGCAACACCAAAATGTTCGAGGAGTTCTCTTCTGCTGTAAAGAAGTTTATGGGGGATTAGTTAACCGCTGATTGTTTCATTTAAAAAATTCCTTCAGAAACTTAAACCGCAACAGTCAATTAAAGCATTAACTTATTGGTCCATTAACTCATTATTAAATATACCTATCGTTACATTGGTACATTGACAAACTGATACAATAATACATCATTCAATCACTAAAAAGACATCTTTCAACCAATCCACGACTTCATCAGATAATGTATCTACTTCAGAAGTCTGTTCCTCTAAATCCGTGCGAATAAAGATCGTTTTCATTCCTAGCCCTTTCCCAAATTGCAAGTCAGTGATGTTGTCTCCAACCATGATACTTTTAGAAAAATCAATTTCAGGGAAATCTTCTTTGGCCTTTAGCCCCATTCCAGTCTCTGGCTTTCTAAGCGCAGATCCTGTATTGGCTAAATCGGTGCAGTAATAAATGTTATCGATGTGTCCGCCGGAAGCGGCTACTTCATCTCTTAGCTTTTGATGTACTCGATCGAGCTGTGCTTCAGACATCAACCCCTTTCCTATGCCCTGCTGATTGGTTACTACGATTACGCGCGCAAACAATTCATTGAATTCGGCTATCGCATCAGCTACTGCTACTTCTAGAATCAATTGCTCTGGTTCCATTACATATCCTTTTGGGATTCGCTCATTGATAACACCATCACGGTCTAAAAATAACGTCCAACTTTTATCGACTTTAATCATTGCTTTTTAACTTTTTATATAATTGCTCAAATGAATTTACCAATAAAGGCCAACTATATTTTTTCTTTTCTTCTGCCATATTCTGTGTAAACTCTTCTGACTTATTCTCTGCAAAAAAACGATGTATAGCGGCTGCTAATGCTACCGATTCTGGAGCCACTACAAATCCAACCTTTCCATCAGGAATCATTTCCTTAAGCCCACCCACATTGGTAACCACCATAGGTTTATTAAAATGATAAGCTACTTGAGTAACACCACTTTGGGTAGCCGTTTTGTAAGGTTGAACCACTAACGAGGATGCATTAAAATAATTGGCCACCTCATTGTCTGGTATGTATATATCTCTTAATATGATTCGATTAGATAAGCCTAAACGCGCAATTTGTTCATGGTACTTTTCTGCATTGGAGTAAAACTCTCCAGCGACAATTAACTGAACCGATGGATCACTTAATTGCTCGTTTGCAAAAGCATCGAGTAGAATATCTAATCCCTTATAGTCTCTTATCAATCCAAAAAACAATAGATATTTCTTAGTCGGATCAATACCTAACTTTTTACAAGCGATAGCTTTAGATTCTATTGCTCCAAAATTATCGAATATCGGATGTGGAGAAAGGGCCGTTGGCAATTGGCGAAAACTCAATGCATCGTCCAGTACCTTTTGAGTCATGGCTAAAACTGCATGTACTCCGCCTAAAAAGTAACGTGTAAAAAAGTTGTCCCCTACTCGCTTTTCATGAGGGATGATATTGTCTGCTAAACAAATAACCTTGGTATGGCCATTGGATTTGATTCTACGAATGATCGTACCTAAACTAGGGCCCATGAATGGCAACCAATACCGAACAATGACTAAGTCAGGTCGTTCATTTTTAATTCTGTTTCCTACAGAAAGCCAATTTATTGGCCATACGGAATTAATGCTTTTGCTAATCTTTAACCCTTCCGGAGCATCACTCTCAGAGAATTGTGTTTTACCTGGGAATAAGAAATTAGGATACTGTAAACTAAATGTTTCTATCGTCGCATCATAGCCTTTAGCGATAAACTCTTTTGCTAATCGTTCATTATATGTTGCAATTCCACCTCGATATGGATGAGCAGGGCCTATAATAACAACCTTTTTAAACGAGCTATCCTCCATGCGTTTAAAGTTCTGTCTCTATCTTATAGTTATTTCTATTTGGAGAGTTTCGTGAGGTCAATTCAGCTAAGTAACCTGCTAAAAAGAGCTGAACGCCCATAATCATAGCAACTAATGCGATATAAAATTGAGCAGTATCTGTTACGAGTCTAGCCTTTACACCTTGAGCTAAAAAGTAAAGCTTTTCGCCACCTACATATAAAATAAGTATAAAGCCCAACATGAACATGAGTGTGCCCAACAAACCAAAAAAGTGCATGGGCTTTTTACCAAACTTACCGATAAAAGTAATGGATAATAAGTCAAGAAAACCATTCACAAAGCGCTCTAAACCAAACTTTGTAGTTCCATATTTACGTTCTTGATGCTGAACGACCTTTTCTCCTATTTTTGTAAATCCTGCCCATTTCGCGATAGCAGGAATATAGCGGTGCATTTCACCATAGACTTCTATATTTTTGACTACTGCATGCTTGTAGGCTTTCAACCCACAGTTAAAATCATGCAAGTAAATACCTGTCATTTTGCGAGTTGCCCAATTGAACAGTTTCGTAGGAATTGTTTTAGAGAGCGGATCATAGCGTTTTTGTTTCCAACCTGATATTAAATCAAAACCCTCTTTCGTAATCAAGTTATACAATTCAGGTATTTCGTCAGGACTATCCTGCAAATCAGCGTCCATGGTAATAATCACGTCTCCAGATGCTGCACCGAAACCAACATTTAGTGCGGCAGACTTTCCGTAGTTTCTTCTAAATTTTATTCCTTTAACCTGCTCTGCATTTACAGCCTTTAGGCCTTCTATAACATTCCAAGAACCATCCGTACTTCCGTCGTCTATAAAGATAACCTCATACGTAAAATGGTTCTTATCCATCACTTTTTTGATCCAAGAAAACAATTCAGGAAGTGACTCTTCCTCATTCAATAAAGGTATTACTACGGAAATATTCACTTAGTATGCTATTTTTTAATTAAAAGAGGTATCCTCTTTTTTTACAATCAGGCCTATGACCAAAGATATGATAAACCCAATAACTACGTTGCCAATTAAAGCCATTGATGAAATAAACCCTGCTGAAGCGAATGATTTAGACATTTGCATAGCCGATTCAATTTGCTCATCATCCATTCCTCTTTCTTCAAGCTGCATTCTACTTTGCTCTAAAGCAAATTGAACCAACGCATCATCCACAAATTTAATGTAGACATAGGTAAAAAATGCGGTTAAAATTCCAAAAAATAAAGCAGTCAATACGCCAAAACCTAGCGCTCTTCCATAAGATATAAAGCCTCCACTTTCTTTATCTCTAAAACTTTTTATGGCCCAATACAAACCACCAATCATTACAAAATAACTAATGTATTGCATCATTTGATTTTCATAGTTCCCTATTAAGAAAGAAACTAACGATAAGGCGATTAGAGCTAACCCGATGATTGCTCCGTAATTCATTGCGCTTTTCAGCATTGGCGGCTGTTGTTCCATGGTGTTTTTTATATTTGTTTAAAAACAAATATATCAATTTAAATTCCATCTAAGACAAAGAAAATTTACGAAATCATTTGCAGCGTTCACGAGATTATGCCTACTTTTGCCTCGGGTAAGTCTTATACGACCAGCTCCTGTTGAATCCCCCAGGTTCGGAAGAAAGCAAGGGTAAATGGTTGAGCGGTGCGATGTAAGTAGCTTACCCATTTTTTATGCATTATTGTTAACATCTTTTTTTGAAAAAAGAGCTGTTAAATTTTACCTTTGAATAAACAAAA
>CBFHZL010000076.1:0-12957 GCA_965660325.1 uncultured Acidiluteibacter sp. | reverse complement strand
TACAGTTGGCTTTTCAGCTTTGTAGTGGGTTCTCCTTTTATCTCTTCTTGTTTTGGATATCTTTCGTTTAGGATGTGCCATTTTTCTATATTATTTACTATTTATTACTACTTTTTCTATTTAATATTCTTGAGCGCATCCCAACGTGGGTCTTGCTCTTCATCATCCTCATCGGATGAGTTAATTTCATCAAGTTGTGCAATCACATCAGGATTGCAGTCATCTACATCATCATGCGCAATTTTAATCGGCATCAGTAAGTGGATGCTTTCATAAATTACATGAGTCATGTCAAGTTCTTGCTCATTTGGCGGAAGTGCGATAATATGGTCATCATCATCAATCGTCTTTTCCGTTATTTTTACAATAAACTCTTGCTCACCTTCGATTGCAATCTGCATTTCGTCTAAACAGCGATCGCAAACCGTATTTACTTTGCCGTCTAGCGTTAGCTGAAGTCTAAACATGGTTGGTTTTTTTTCAAAATCAACATGTGCTTTGATATCAGCGTCTTCTATTAATGAGTATTCAAAATTACTAAAGAACGCACTGTTTGCATGAAAATCATACTCATGAAAACCATCTTTTAAGCTCTCGAAAGGAATTATAAATTTATCTTGTTTCTTCACAGTTCCTACTCACTTTTTAGAGGGCGTCAAAGTTATTAATTAATTTTTAAAATACACGAATATATCCTTGCATTAATTTCTTCCCCTACTAATTTGAAGCGGGTCGGCAGTCATTTCTTCGTATCGCGCTCTATTTTTATGAATTTCAATGGCTTTGTAAATGGCATTTCTAAAAGAGCTCTCATCTGCTAGGTTTTTTCCTGCAATATCGTACCCGGTGCCATGGTCAGGCGAAGTACGTATAATTTTAAGTCCTGCTGTAAAGTTGATACCACCACCAAAGGCAAGTGTTTTTGCTGGGATTAAACCTTGGTCGTGATACATCGCTAATATGCCGTCAAAGTTCTTGAAGGTTCCTGAACCAAAAAAGCCATCTGCTGCAAAAGGACCAAATGCTAACATCCCCCTATTTTTGGCTTGCGTGATGGCAGGATTTATAATGGTTTCTTCTTCTTTGCCCAGTAATCCATTGTCTCCTGCGTGAGGATTCAATCCCAAAACAGCAATTCTGGGTTTTACGATCCCAAAATCCTCCATCAATGATTTATTCATCAGGCTTATTTTTTTCAAAATGGCCTCTGTAGTAATAGAACTGGCTACATCTTTCAATGGAACATGCCCTGATACCACGCCAATACGAGCTACGTCGCTTACCATAAACATTAAGGAGTCTTCCGCCCCATCTTTAGTCATAAGGTATTCCGTGTGGCCTGGGAATGTGAATTCTTCAGATTGAATATTGTCTTTGTTGATCGGAGCAGTTACCAATACATCAATTTTTCCTTCGATTAAATCAGTGGTTGCTGCTTCTAACGATTTAAGGGCATATGTGCCGCCTTCAGTAGTCGCTTCCCCTAAATTCATGTTAACCTCCTCTGACCAAACACTAATGATGTTGCCTGTCTTGTGATTAAGCTGGTCTGCTGATTTCGCTTTATGAAACGTTATATTTGAAATATTTAGTGCTTTTCTATGGTAGTTGATGGTTTTATTGGACCCATAAATAACAACAGAACAGAGTTCAAAGATGCGATTGTCTGCCAATGATTTTAAAATCACTTCCACTCCTATGCCGTTGATATCTCCTAGTGATATTCCCACTTTTGTTAACTGCGTTCCTTCTGCTTGCATAAATCCTTCGTTTATTGTTTCTGTATTCCTTGCTTCTCCTCTTTTATTGCCATAAAAGCAGGCGATAAATTCGTATTTTTGATACTTCAAAGTTAAGACAAATCAAACCAATACGCACCATGGTTGTTTTATTGGAAATTATATCGCATGAACGTAGAAGAATTACTAGAAAGAGCACTAAATTTTGAATTCCTTTCCATTGAAGAAGGGGTGTTTTTGTTTCACAATGCACCTACGGCCCAATTGAGTTTTGTGGCCAATGAGATGAAGAAAAAGCATAAAGAGGATAATGATACCGTCACATGGATCATTGATCGTAACGCTAACACTACTAATGTATGTACAGCCAATTGTAAATTTTGTAACTTTTTTAGAGTGCCTGGCCATGGCGAAGCTTACATTACCTCAATAGAGGAATACAAAGAAAAAATTGATGAAATGATGCGTTACGGTGGCGAGCAACTCCTGCTGCAAGGTGGTCACCATCCTGAGCTGGGTCTGAAGTTTTACACTGATTTATTTTCGGAACTAAAAGAGTTGTATCCTACGTTAAAGTTGCACGCTTTAGGGCCGCCCGAAATTGCGCATATTTCAAAATTGGAAGGAAAGTCGCACACCGAAGTGCTTACTGCCTTGAAAGCCTCGGGCATGGATTCTTTACCAGGTGCTGGTGCTGAAATACTAAATGATCGGGTGCGTAGATTAATTTCTAAAGGGAAATGTACTGGAAAAGAATGGTTGGATGTTATGCGTGCTGCTCATCAATTAGATATGACCACTTCTGCTACGATGATGTTTGGTCATATTGAAACAATTTATGAGCGTTTTGAACATTTAGTATGGTTGAGAGAAGTGCAAAGTGAAAAGCCGGACAATGCAAAAGGATTTTTAGCGTTTATTCCATGGCCATTTATGGATGACGGTACACTATTACGCCGAGTTAAAGGTGTAACCAACAATGTAAGTGCTGAAGAATACATCCGAATGATTGCTTTATCAAGAATTATGCTGCCCAATGTGGTGAACATACAAGCTTCTTGGTTAACTGTTGGAAAAAATACAGCACAGATTTGTCTTCATGGCGGTGCAAATGATATGGGCTCCATTATGATTGAAGAAAATGTAGTGTCTGTTGCAGGAGCACCACACCGTTTTACAGCCGATGGCATACAAGATGCAATTAGGGAAGCTGGCTTTACACCACAATTGAGAACGCAGCAGTATGAATACCGTGAATTGCCTGAAAACATCGAGCAACAAACGATTAACTATTAACGTCTATTACGTGTGAATATTTTTAAAAGGTCGCTTCTTATTATTTCTCTTTTGCTACTGAGTATCCTTGCTCAAGCTACCCATAACAGGGCAGGGGAAATTACGTTTAAACACATTGCAGGGTTTACGTACGAAGCGTCTTTTGTTATTTACTCTGATCCTGCTTCACAGGCTAGTCAGCGAACTACCGTTGAGATTTGTTGGGGAGATGAAGGAGTATGTAATCAAAATACGCTAACAGTTCTAAACGTAAGAACTGTTACTAATCTTAATAGTAAAGTTCAGCGAAATGAATGGAAGGCTCGACATACCTACAGTGGATCTGGATCGTTTAAAATTAGTTTAACAGATCCTGCTCGAAATGCAGGGGTGGCGAATATATCTAATTCAGTTTCGGTTCCATTGTATTTAGAAACTACATTAAGAATTAGTCCTTTTCAAAACGTAGTGAATAATTCACCTGTTTTATTAAACTTTCCGATAGATGAAGGGTGCGTAGATCGCTTATTTGTTCATAATCCTGGAGCTGTTGACCCCGATGGAGACAGTTTAGTATATGAAATCGATAAGAGCAGGACTACAGGAGGTGTGCCTGCAGATGGTTTTATTTTTCCACCTGCTTCGAATTCTATTAGTGTAGACCCTATCTCAGGGGACTTAATCTGGGATAAACCTACTCAAATTGGTAGTTATAATATTGCTATGAGAATCAAGGAATTTCGGGATGGTGTGCTAATTGGAAATGTCATGCGGGACATGCAAATAGATATTGAGATGTGCTCTAACCGACCGCCTGAGATACTGGTAGAAGCAGAACACTGCGTTACCGCAAATGAGTTGTTGGTTTTTGAGGTAGACGGCTTTGACCCCGACGCATCGAATTCAGAAAATCAAGTGACCTTAACGAGCACTGGACTACCTTATAATCTAGTAAGCTCTCCTGCAACCTTCTTAGAGCCTTCTGCTGCAAAAATTGTAAAAGGAACATTTGCATGGATTCCTGCTTGTGAGCAAATCCAGCAACGACCATACAATGTATTGTTTAAGGCAGTAGACAATGGGTTTCCCAATCTTACGGCCTACAAAACGAGCAATATTAGCGTTCTAGCTCCTCCTGTCGAAAATTTTACAGCTAGCTTAAACCTAACAGCAGCAACATTATCATGGGATTCTTTGGACTGTAGAAATGGTGTTGGTTTTGAAATTTATCGTCGATTAAATGCTACGGGTTTTGTGCCGGATACTTGTGAGGTAGGAGTTCCAGGTCGCTTGGGTTATGAAAAAATTGCCACGCTTAATACCATTAATGACACAAGTTATTTCGACGATAATCAGGGTGAAGGTTTACGCTCTGGAAGAACCTATTGCTACCTCATTATCTCTATTCATGAAGATGGGAGTGAGAGCTATGCTTCTGATGAAGTGTGCGTAACGGTTCCAAAACTAGACCCTATTATGACAAAAGCATCAGTAAGCATAACTGATGAGATAAATGGAGTTGTTGACATTCAATGGTCTACACCTGATACAATTGAGTCTGCTGTTTTTCCGCCTCCTTACCGGTATGTTATTCAGTATTTGCAGAACAACGCGTTCGTTAATTTAGATTCGGTGGATGGACTTTTGGACACCAACTACACACACAGCGTTATAAATACCGTTACAGCTCCTCACACTTATCGAGTTCAGCTCTTTAGTCTAGGGTCAGGAAGAAAGTTATTAAACCCTTCATCTTCAGCAACAACACCTTTTTTAAATGGTCAAGGGGCTGACGAGTCCATAACACTAACGGTTCAGAACAAGGTGCCGTGGAGAGTCGACTCTACAGCTGTGTTTAAATTTAACACAGCTACAACAGCCTACGATTCAATAGCAATCATACAAGGTAGCTCTTATACAGATTCTGATCAATTGGAAAATGGAGTAAGCTATTGCTATCAATTTAAGCAATTTGGGAGTTATGATATTGCAACTATCGACCTGCCGCTTATTAATTATAGTCAAGAACTATGCTTAGAACCCTCAGATAAAACACCACCTTGTACACCTGAGTTGGATGCAGATTACAATTGTGAAAGAGGTAGTCTGACACTTTCTTGGGATGTGCCTATTTTTAGCTGTTCGGAGTTTAATGACATAGCCGGGTTCCGTATCTTTTTACTTGATAGTGATTCTACTGTTTCAGAAGTGTATTCTGAAATTAATGATCGTAATCAGCGCGATATTTCCTACCAGATAGACCCTCAATTGGCTTCTTTGGCAAATTGTTATGCAATCGTTGCTGTAGATTCTAGTGGTAACGAGAGTGATCTTTCTAATGTTATTTGTTTAGAAACATGTCCGATCTATGAGCTACCAAATGTATTCACACCAAATGGGGATAGTATTAACGACATCTTTATTCCTACTCCTTATCGATATGTTTCAAGTATCGATCTGACGATTTTTGATCGTTGGGGAAGGATAGTATTTGAGACCAATGACCCTGATATTAATTGGAATGGAGAAATTCAAGGGACGGATGAATTAATTTCAGATGGAGTTTTTTATTATTCTTGCATCGTTTATGAGAGAAGGAGAATAGGTGACGCACCAAGAGAACTAAAAGGAACGATAACGGTTATTAATGCGACAATAAAAGGAATAGACGAATAAATGTTTACAGGAATAATAGAACAATTAGGTGAAATCGTTTCGATTGCCGAGAAAGGATCGAATAAAACATTTACCGTAAAGGCTGACTTTACAAATGAGCTAAAGGTTGATCAAAGTGTTGCTCACAATGGTGTTTGTTTAACGGTAGAATCCATAAATGAAGGGGTTTATACCGTAACTGCTATAGATGAAACGCTAATAAAAACAGCCTTACATAATTGGCAAGAAGGCACTTTGGTAAACTTGGAACGATGCATGCAAATGAATGGCCGTTTAGATGGACATATCGTTCAAGGTCATGTAGACGGTGTAGGTAAATGTATAGAGTTGGTCGAAAAGGAGGGAAGCTGGGAATTTACCTTTCAAACGAATCAACCACTTCGGTTAATTGTAGAAAAAGGGTCAATATGCATTAACGGAGTTAGTTTAACAGCTTTCGATGTTCAAGATAATACGTTTAAAGTTGCAATTATACCTTTTACGTATGAGCATACCAATTTTAAGCAACTAAAAGCAGGTGACGATATCAATTTAGAGTTTGACATTATTGGGAAGTACGTGGAGCGGTTATTTAATAAATAAATCCATTCAGTAAATTTCTAGCTTAGTTGCTAGCGAAAAGCTCTTTAGCTATATTTCTAACTGCATTGGATTTACCCATGGTATAAAAGTGAATGCAAGGTACTTTATGTTCCAATAGCTCCTTACACTGCTTTAAGGCCCATTTTTCGCCGACAATTTTTACTTCATCATTTGTCGTGCAACCTTCTACAAGATCGGTTAATTCTTCAGGTAAGTCGATGTGAAATAACTTCGGCAACACTTGAAGTTGGCGTTTAGTTGCTATTGGCTTAATCCCGGGTACAATTGGAACATGAATATCATTCGCTCTACAAAGGTCAACGAAATCAAAATACTTTTGATTGTCAAAAAACATTTGAGTTACAATGTATTCCGCTCCTGCATCAATTTTCTGTTTTAGTCTCAATATGTCTTCCTTCATGTTAGGCGCTTCCGAGTGCTTTTCAGGGTATCCTGACACACCTATACAGAAGTTAGTGGGAGAGGCATTTTCGATATTGTCTTCTATGTAGTGACCATTATTTAAATTAATGATTTGTTTTACTAAGTCAACTGCATATTCATTCCCTCCTTCTTCAGGTACAAAATACTGTTCTGTTTTAATGGGATCTCCCCTAAGAGCCAATACATTGTTTACGCCAAGAAAGTTTAAATCGATTAAGGCATTTTCTGTTTCTTCTTTGGTAAAGCCACCACAGATAAGGTGTGCAACTGAGGGAGTTTTGTATTTATTGCTAATAGCTGCACATATACCTACTGTTCCCGGTCTTTTTTTAATCGAAAATTTCTCGAGGTAGCCTTTTTCTCTTTTTTTGTAGATAAACTCCTCTCTGTGATAGGTTACATTGATAAATGCAGGATTAAATTCAATCAGCGGGTCTATGCCATCATATATTGATTGGATACTTTTTCCCTTCAGTGGAGGAAGTATCTCAAAGGAGAAAAGTGTTTTAGTGGTATTTTTTAGTAAATCGGCAACGTTGATTGGTTTCATCATAATAGTACAAATATAAAAAACCTCTGCATGCCAAAGCACACAGAGGTCGAAATAATCTATTAGTAGATTAGTGTTATTCTATTTGATAATCATGATCGTTCCTTTCTGAATAGGCTGCTCATTATCATTCAGATCAAGAATGTAAAAATACGTCCCTGCCTCAATGTCATCAGCTTTCCAATCATTCTGATAGTTTGATACGTCAAGTACCACTCTTCCCCAACGGTTATATATCGTTAGTTGATTACCAGGATATATGTCGATCAATCCAAGGTCTAATACATCATTAATACCGTCACCATTTGGTGTAATTGCGTTAGGGAATATCACTACGATTTCACAGTCAGGTGAAAGTGTTTCTGGACCATACCTACAGTCGCCTTTTGTTCCAACAGGAACATCGTTATAAGCTCTTAGGTATACCTGTGGTGTTCCTAGTCCTGGAACTCTTATTGACAGATTTCCAAGTGCAGGGTTAGAAGAAGGAGTAACTGCTATTGCTGTCCAATTAATTCCATCAATACTGTATTCGTACCCTTTTGCTCCCGGTATAGAGTCAAAAATATACTCTTTTCCCGCTGAATTAGCGATACCACAGAAAATAACTGGTGCCTCTAATGGTTGAGGGATTTCTACAAAAATGCTATCAATTCCTTCACAGCCTGATGTACTATTCAATTCGAATGAATACATTCCTCCCGTTGTAATTCTTAATGAATCAATGGTATCATTAGGTAACAAGTTCCCATCCAAATACCATGAGATATCAAAAGTGCTATCATTCTCATAGTTAAATCCTGAGAATAAGTCATATTGTTGGCCTTCACAGATCAAAGTATCGGCTCCTAGGTCTACCTCATATTCATTAATTCTTCTAATTAAGAAGGTATCGTTGATGGTACAAGGAGGAATTGCTACTTGGAAGGTATATTGACCATTTGCTGGAATAGTTAATGAATCTGCAATACCTATGATGTCTCCTTTTGGACCTTTCCACTGGTAAGTGTTTGCTACTGCACCTGAATCCAATAGGTACGCCATATTAATAGTCGGATAAGGAGTTGTGTAGCAAAAGTCAAAATCAGGAATCTCAACTAGAATTGTTTTATTCTCTTGCACGAAGATAAAGTCTTCTGCTTGACAACCACTGTAGTCTAGAGAAACCCCCCAATATCCTGTAGTATCTGCTATTTGATTGTACTTAGAACCTACAGTATCTCTAGCTCCTGTAGGAGTGTTTCTATACATCCACGTATATCGGTCAGCGCCAGGGACTGGGGCTGTTAATAATGGGAAGGGATTTTCAGGGTTACAATAGACAATGTCGTCTCCTAAGTCGATCTCTAAATTATTGATAACAAAAATGTCGATCACTGTGGAGTCAGGTATTTCAATACCACAACTTGTCTTCCATGTGTTAAAGTCATCACCTGGCTTCAAGTACATTTGTACTACACCACCGTCATTATCTACATTTGGATCAAACCCGGCAGGAAGACCAAGCGGTTCGAATAGCTTAACGCGGATTCTATTTGTTTTTAAACCCTTACATCCATCGGTAGGATATACCGAATCAATCGCATATATGGTTGGAGGAGTGGTGGAGGTATCAGAAATTCTCAGATCAGAACCAAACAATTCAATCGTGTTGCAAAGGATATCAACATCCATTTCAATATCAATGTAATAACTAGCACAATTTACTGCAATAACATTTGGGTTAGTTCCTTTGTATCCAACTTGATAGGGGTCTATTCCAACTCCGACACCACTGCCACCTGAACCATTGTTCGAACTAGGGTTAGTAAATACCGGAACAGAATCGTTACAGAAATCTCCAAAAGCAATACGTAAGTCTCTCATTAAGGTACCTCGGAATACTTTTTTAGATTTTGTCATGTTTGTGGCTGAATCAATATACAAACTGTCTTTCCATTCTTCTACGATGTAGGAGAATGTACCCTTAAACTTAAGGTTAGGAGTAAAGGTCATAATACCTGTTCGTTCATTGACTCTAACCGGTCTAATTACCGTAGGTAGAGGGTCATTTCCTGTATATCCTACTGCATAATTAACTTGAACACCAAGGTCACTTAGTGCTGGCACAACTTTATATGCAAGGGAGTCTCCATCTGGATCTGTAGCACTCAAATCAAATTGATATTCCCTACCGATACAAAATGATTGCACTGGTTCATCATTATTAAATTCAGGAGAGTTGTTATAATAAACTGAGTTAGCATTATCTTGGAATGTAGGATCCCACGAGTTAATATCCGAATTGTTTAAAGTTGTTTCTACATAGAAAGTTGGTGAACTCGATAAATTGTCGTTCCCCGGTCGTGCATTAACATCCCAAAAGATGGTCCAGAAGTCACACTTCCCGGGTAAACAAACCGTATCTCTATATAAGTACTCTTCTGTAATTGGCTTATCGTCATCCAAAATACAGTTGGCACCTTTTACAATACCACCACCGTTACCATTTACAGTATCAGCCAAAAATGCATTAAACGGCTGCACCGGGAAAAACCCAAAACAAGGCGCAAAGAACTGCGGTGTAATTGTTTGAGGTGCCTGAATTCCTGATGCTTCACGATAGAACCTTAACGTTACTTCATAACACAAAGGATTGAGCGAGTCAATTTGTCGATAGACAATATCCCCGGCCGCCACGTGAGAGGCTTTTGCAGTGTTACTTACGGAAATCCCTGTAAGAAATAGCGTAAAGAGTAAAAGAGGTAGAATAAATTTTTTCATAATGTCGATTAATTATCAAATTCAACTGATAAGCCCGTAAAGAAACGTAATTTTTATAGTGTTTACAAATCTTTTATGGCAATTCTGAACTATGACGCATGCTTCTTTCACATGGTTGCACAAGAGAATATTTAATCACTTTTTTTTTAAGATTGGCTTCTTTTTGAGATGAATTTAAAATAAAGTCAAATATGTTAAGAACATTTTTTAGTTGAAGCGGTATAATTACCTTTGTAAACTTCATAAAAAACGTTTATTCAATTGGCTAATTTATTAAAAAACAAACCGGATCAAGAAGTAAAAATTGGTAAGCCAAAATGGTTAAAATCAAAGATTTCATCTGGTGAAGAGTATAAGAAGCTGAAGCATATCGTAGACGAGAATAATCTGCATACGATTTGTCAATCTGGTAAATGTCCTAATCAAGCAGAATGCTGGGGTGCAGGGACTGCTACATTTATGATTCTTGGGAATACATGTACTCGTTCTTGTCAGTTCTGTAATGTGGCTACAGGAAAAGGAGAAGAACTGGACCCCTTTGAGCCATTAAAAATTGCACGCTCTGTGGAGCTGATGAAGTTACAGCACTGCGTAATCACTTCTGTAGATCGAGACGACTTGGCCGACGGTGGAGCAAATGCTTGGAAGAAAACAGTTGAATTGATTCGAAAATACAACCCAACCACCACAATAGAAACACTTGTTCCTGACTTTAGGGGAGAGTGGGAGAATTTGCAATATATTATAGACGTAAAACCTGAGATCGTTTCTCACAATATAGAAACGGTAGAGCGCATCACGAAAGAGGTTCGTATTCAAGCTAAGTATTGGAGAAGCATGGAAGTGCTCGACCGCTTAAAAAAAGGAGGGATAGAACGCACAAAGTCCGGAATTATGGCAGGGTTAGGCGAAACCGAAGCGGAAATGATCAAAACCATGAAGGATTTAAGAAGTGTAGATGTGAATATTCTAACGATTGGACAGTATCTGCAACCAACTAAGAAGCATCTACCTGTTTCTGAGTTTGTACATCCCGACGTTTTTGCAAAATATAAAGAAATAGGTTTGGAGTTAGGATTTGCTCATGTAGAGAGTGGCCCATTAGTGCGATCATCTTACCATGCTGAACGTCACATTTAATCAATTGACTTACTTAGAAATTGTTTATTATACCTTCTAAATGTTAGTGTAATTGCATTGTTTTGCACATTATTTGGAATGACCTACTACACCAAAACGCTTTTTCATTTTTGAAATGAATAGTTGCTGAGCTTCATCCATTGGTACCTTTTTTCCCAATTCTTTTTCAAGTGACGTCACTCCTTTATCAGTAATTCCGCAAGGTACAATGTGATCAAAATATGAAAGATCGGTGTTGATGTTGAATGCAAATCCGTGCATGGTAACGCCCATACTTACCTTAATCCCTACGGCACACACTTTTCGTGGAAAATCGGATTGCGCATCAATCCAAACGCCGCTTGCATCAGCAATTCGGTCGCCTTTTAATCCGTAGTGTTCTAGGCAATCCATCACTACATCTTCCAATAATTCTACATATTGGCGCACGCCAATGCCAAAGTGGCTCAAGTCAAAAATAGGATAGCCGACCATTTGACCCGGACCGTGGTAAGTTATATCTCCACCCCGATTGGTGGCAACGTATGTTGCTCCTACTTCTTCAGGTTTAACTTTCAGATTGCTCACATCTCCTGATTTTCCTAACGTATACACATGTGGGTGCTCCAATAGCACTAGAAAGTTTACACTATCAATACCTTCTTTTCTTTTTGCTAGTTTATTGTTGTATAATCCTTCTTGAAAGGCTAAAGCAGTGAGGTAGTTAGTTTCGGAAAGGATAACTTCGCCAAATGATGGATTGTTCATTGTCTTAAATATTGATGCAGATCGTGGACTAAATTATTGTGTAAATTTAGAAAATGAAAAGGTTTAGTTCGCTTATTTGTTTTACAATCCTTCTTTCTGTGGTTAATTTGGGAGAGTTATCTGCACAAGTAACGACGATTGCTCCATTTTTTCAAATGCACATCAGTAGCCCATCTGAGGATAGGGATAATTATTATCTACCTTTAGATTATGATGCTGAAAACTTTACCTCTTCGATTACTTTTAAAAGCAGGCCGGGCCTAGCAATCGGAGCGACTTTAATGCATACCTTAAACGACCAATGGTCACTGTATTTTGTGCCTAGTGGAGAGTTGATTAATTTGACTTTTTCAAACACCATATCACCATTGGATCCATCACAAAAAATTGATCCGATAACCATTGAACATGCTTATCAATTGTATTACTTATCTGCTGAGGCATTTTTAGGATATGCACCCAAAGGGTATGCTAAAAAATCGCTTATTGCCAAAGTGGGTTTAGGCTTGCATACCTTATTGCATGAAGCGTATAATTCCACTGAGCGATTGGAAAGTCCTTCCAAATTTAATTCTACTTTTGCTACTGTTCAGGTAGAATTGGGCACTCGGTTTATTATGGCGAATAAAAAGCCGTTGGAGTTGACATTTGCTGTGGAAGCCGATATTTCGGGGTTTGAAGCACCAACCGTCAGCGCTAGTCGTCCGAATCCCAATCCTGCTAATTTATTTACCGCAGGTATGCGGGTACATTATTTTCTATTTAACTAATAACGATTTGCCTCAAATTACCATATATACCGATGGATCAGCAAAAGGAAATCCGGGCCCTGGAGGTTATGGAATTGTTTTGCAAAGTGGACCACATAAAAAAGAAGTAGCCGAAGGGTTTCGTCATACGACCAATAATCGCATGGAGCTGCTGAGTGTTATTGTAGCGCTGGAAATGCTAAAAGTGACGCCTTCTGATGTGGTAATTTATACCGACTCCAAATATGTCGCTGATGCAGTGGAAAAAGGTTGGGTATTCAATTGGGTGAAA
>CBFHZL010000075.1:0-13088 GCA_965660325.1 uncultured Acidiluteibacter sp. | reverse complement strand
TATTTTTCAAAACAACGCCGGAGGTGCATGGGATAACGCAAAAAAATCATTTGAAAAGGGTGTTATGATTAATGGAAAAATGGAATACAAAGGATCAGACGCTCACAAAGCATCTGTTACAGGAGATACTGTTGGAGATCCTTTTAAAGATACTTCTGGTCCATCCATGAATATTTTGATCAAATTGATGTCGATTGTTTCATTGGTAATTGCTCCACATATTAACGCAGGAGAAGTGACAAGTCACCACGAAGAGCATACGGAAAAAATAGAGGTAGTAGAACCTTCTTTTTCGTTGGATGGTGCTCACGCAGTAGATGTGTCTAATTCAATAATATATTGGGAAGGTAGAAAAGTTGGTGGAGATCATAATGGAAATATTAATCTATCTAGTGGAGAAATGATTTTTTCTAATGGAGAAATTGAATCAATGGAATTTGCTATGGATATGGGTACGATCACCAACCTTGATATAGAGGATCCTGAAATGAAGGAAAAGCTAGTAGCGGACCTAAAAAGCGATAATTTTTTTGATGTTCAGTCTCACCCTGAAGCTTTGTTAAAGCTAAATGAATTTATCAAACAGAGTAATGGCACATATGAGGGGGTTGGTGAAATTGTTATTAAGGATATTGCTTCACCGATTTCTATAGAATTAAATATTAATAAGTCAGCAACAGGAGTCGTAGCTTCATCTTCATTTAGCGTTGACAGAACTAAGCATGGAATAATTTATCGTTCAAAATCTCTGGGAGGGGAATTTTTAGACAACTTTATCTACGATGAGTTTATCATTAAGGGACAGGTTGGGGTTATTGTAGGCTAATTTTGTTTATCTGAGCAGAATTTATACTTAGATATTGTTATTAACAATAAGGCAGTTGAAACATTTCAGCTCTTTTTGTTGAAACTTCACGAATAAAAATTAACTTGAAAAAATATTAATTTTAAACTATTAACTATGAAAAAGTCTGTTTTTTTAGCAGCAGCTTTCTGCATTGCAGGGGCTACTTATGCTCAAGATGTGTTAACATCAAAAAAAGGAACGCCAATATTGCCTGAAGCGGGCGATTATTCAATTGGTATTGATGCAACTCCATTTTTGGATTATGCAGGTAATATGTTTAATGGAAATGTAGGAAACGTTTCTCCTGGGTTTGCCTATGGTCCAGATCGTCCATTTGCTATTTATGGTAAGCGATTTATCGATGCGAATTCAGCTTACAGAGCTACCTTTAGATTAGGTTTTGGCTCTAATTCAGCAACTACTATGACTCCTGATGCTTCTCCTTCTGCAAATGCAGGTGATATGGTAGAGGACAAAGTTTCGAATTCGTCCATGAACGTTACTCTGGGTTTAGGAAAAGAATGGCGTAGAGGCGCAGGACGTCTTCAAGGAGTTTATGGAGGTGAAGCTTTGATTAATTTAAACTCAAGTAAGATAACTAATGAGTATGGAAATTCGTTAGAAGATTTAGCCGTAATTAATACCCCTAGAGATCTGGAAGTTAAGAATGGTTTTGGTTTTGGTCTTTCAGTTAGAGGTTTTGTTGGCGTAGAATACTTTTTTGCACCCAAAATGTCTTTTGGTGCTGAGTACGGCTATGCGTTAGGTTTTAATACTAACGGATATGGAGAGACAACTTCTGAATCATATGATGGTACTTCTACAGAAGAAACTACAACTGAAACAGGTTCAAAAACAACTGGCTTTGGTTTAGATACTGATGCTTCAGGATTTAATATAAAGTTTAACTTCCACTTTTAGAAGAAGTGTAAATTTAAAAATAGAAAGGCTCGAGTCAGTTGACTCGAGCCTTTTGTTATTTGGAGGGTTTGTTGTTTTAAAATAAACCGTGAATCTCAGCGTCTATCTTCTCAATAATTTTACCTAAATCTTCCGTGTTCTACATAAAATTATTGTCATCAACGTCAATAATCAATAGTTTTCCTTGGTTGTAGGTGCTGATCCAGGCTTCATATCGCTCGTTAAGTCTTTTCAAGTAGTCCAATCGGATACTCTCTTCGTAATCTCTACCTCTTTTTTGAATTTGATTAACCAGCTTAGGGATAGATGCTCTCAAGTAAATTAATAAGTCTGGTGGCTGGATAAAGCCTTCCATTAATTTGAATAGACTAAAGTAACTCTCGAAATCTCGAGTAGTCATCAAGCCCATTGCATGTAAGTTAGGAGCAAAGATGTAAGCATCTTCAAAAATGGTTCTATCTTGGATCACTTTCTTACCTGTTTCTCTAATATCAACTACCTGATTAAAACGATTATTTAAAAAGTAGACTTGTAGGTTAAAAGACCAACGCTGCATGTCGTTATAAAAGTCGTTTAGGTAGGGGTTTTCATCGGCATCTTCGTAATGTGCCTCCCAGTTGTAATGTTTTGATAAAAGAGAGGTTAAGGTAGTTTTACCTGAACCTATATTTCCTGCAATTGCTATGTGCATATCATCGTTTTATTGAACGCACTAAAGTACAAATTTAAGTCTATAGTCGCCTAATGAATTAACGGCTTTTTGCAGGGGAATAATCGTAAATGTAGAGCGCATGGTCTGTAAGCACTGCTAAGCGATCCTTACCAATATGGGCATCTTTACTTCCAATTATTGGTAGTCTAATGTGTGCTAAGCTCGTAAGGTTGGAATTGTATTGAAAAATGGTATCATTTCTATAAAACATCACCTTTTTGTTAATGACTTGGATAGGAGAAGTCGTTTTTACACTCAGCTTTTTCTCGAATGTACCGAACTGATCAAACACCATTACTCCATTTTTATCAGTTTGTACAAGGAGGTTAGCATTTTGCTCAAGCATAAGTTTTGGAGCGATTTGTTGGCCTGCTAACTGACTCAAATTAATACTTCTGCCAGCTTCAGAAAGGTCTCGATTCAGTTTGATAACAGTTTGACGCAGACGGTCAAAAATCCAAAGCCCATTTTCCATTGATGCACAGGCATGTGTCACTTGGTCATAACCGAGCTGGTCTAGCGCGATAGGGCCTTCTAGCAAACTCATAAAATTATCGAGAAATATGACGTTGGCATAGTCTGCGTAAAAGACCATTATTTTGTACGGGTTGGTTACATCTACCGTACTAATTGAACCCAAACGATTGTTGCTATACAATCCGATTGAATCACCATCAGCATTGTATTTCAAAATGTTAAGGTTGTCGTATAAATAGCTGTTGCCTAAATTATCCGTGATAAGCTGCATGCTGGAGTCAGTGGGTATAAGTTTTATTAAATCTTCCTGACTAAAAGCGTTAATACTGCAGCTCAAAAATAAGATAATGAGTAATTTATGCATAATTTTTGTTTATTAACGGTATAATTTCTTCCAGATACTCTCGTGTATTCGATAATCGGGGAACTTTATGTTGGCCACCCAATTTCCCTTTACTTTTAAGCCAATTGAAAAATACTCCTTCTTGGGCTACATGCATAATCGGCAACTTTAATGCCATGTTGCCATTTCGTTTGGCGGCATAGTCCGTATTTACTTCTTGCAGTGTTTGATCGAGCACTGTCGTGAACATTTCCATGTTATTAGGATGGTGTATAAACTCGATGATCCATTCGTGACTTCCTGCTTCTTTGTCTTTTAAGAAAACTGGCCCCGCAGTATATTCTTTAATTGTAGCACCCGTATGCAGGCATGCTTTCTCAAGTGCTTTCTCCGCATTATCAATGATTACCTCTTCTCCAAAGGCATTGATAAAGTGTTTCGTTCGTCCACTTATTTTTATGCGGTATGGGTGAAGGTTTGTAAATAGAATGGTGTCGCCTATTTTGTAACGCCAAAGTCCTGCATTGGTGGTGATTAGTAACGCATAGTTTACACCTAGCTCTACTTCTGAAAGTGATATCGTTTTTGGGAATGTTTGATCCCATTGATCCATCGGTACAAATTCGTAATAAATGCCATAATCGAGCATAAGTAGCAATTCATCACTATTTCTTTGATCTTGTATTCCGAAGAATCCTTCAGATGCATTATAGGTCTCCAAGTAATTCATTTTGCTCGAAGGAATCAGTTTTTGAAACTCTTTGCGATACGGCGTAAAATTTACGCCACCATGAAAAAATACTTCCAAGTTTGGCCAAATATCCAAGATGCTTGACTTTCCTGTTTTTTCTAATATTTTATGGAGTAGAATGAGTGTCCAAGATGGGACACCTGATAGATTGGTAACATTTTCATTAACGGTTATTTCCGTCATTTTTTTCAACTTGTCTTCAAAGTTATCGAGTAGGGCCACTTCTTTCCCCGGTGTTCTCAGATATTCTGCCCAAAAAGGCAAGTTTTTGATAATGATAGCCGATAGATCACCATGATAAGAGTCTGATTGATGGTTAATGGATTGGCTACTTCCGCCCATCATAAGCGCCATTCCATCGAATACGTTGGTGTTTGGGTAGTTGCTGCAGTATATCGATAGCATATCCTTTCCACCTTTATAATGGCAATCCTCTAGTGCCTCTTTAGTAACTGGGATAAATTTACTTTTATCACTTGTGGTGCCTGATGATTTTGCGAACCATTTCGTTTCTGTAGGCCATAATAAGTTTTGTTCACCTTGCTTTAGTCGATCAACAAATGGTTTTAAATCATTGTAACCCTGAACTGGTACACGAGCAGCAAACTGAGCAGGTGTTTTTATCGAAGCGTAGTCATATTCTTTTCCCCATTCCGTATTTCTGGCAGTGGTTACAAGTTTGTCAAACCACTCTCGCTGGACTTCATTTGGGTACTTCATAAATAGCTCAATTTGATGCATTCGCTTTTTCATGATCCACGACATCAAAGAGTTGATAATTGCCATTTTGCCTAATTTTATACGTGACGGTTGATAAATATAACGGTAAAATTTGATTTATCCGTAAATCGAATTTCTTTCCATAAAAAAACACCATCAGCTCTATTGCTAATGGTGTTCTTGAAGATTCATTTTTATGACTATTTGATTATTAAGTCGTATGGCAGTCTCGTCATAATTCCTTGACGTTTAGTGCTCTCTTCGAATACCTTAAAGTAATGGTAGGTTTGGTTAAGTTCTTCTCCCATAACTGCTGCCTTAGCTTGCATGGATAGGTCTTCCATTATGATCTCTATCGGTTCTTTTTGTTTTGGGAAATCTTTTAATTTATAACTAGAAATCTCAGCCAAGTCAGCTGCCGCTTTGATCGCATCTCCTAGTCCTCCAATTTCATCAACAAGCCCAATTTCAATTGCATTCAAACCACTCCAAATTCTGCCTTGGCCAATTGAATCAACATCAGCTTTCGACATTCCTCTGCCTTCAGCGACCTTACCAATAAAGTCATCATACACGGACTCCACCATTTCTTGAATAGCAGACTCCTCTTCATCATCCAATGGTCTCCAAGTGTTGATGATCATATCAGAGTGTTCGTTTGTGCTTACTCCATCTACATGGATTCCTAATTTATTATTGAACAGTCCTTTCAAATTTGGAATTACACCAAACACACCTATCGAGCCGGTGATGGTGTTTGGTTGAGCAAATATTTTATCAGCTCCACAAGAAATGTAATAGCCGCCTGATGCAGCTAGGTTCCCCATAGATACAACTACAGGCTTTTGAGCTTTTGCAAGTTCGATCGCTCTCCACATTACATCAGATGCCAATGCACTTCCTCCAGGAGAATTTACCCTTAGTACAATCGCTTTTACATTTTTGTCTTTAGTGGCTTTTTGAATAGCTTCTACAGTTGTTTCGCTTCCGAGGATGTCCATGGTGCTCTTTCCGCTTCTGATTTCTCCCGCTGCGTAAACGATTGCAATTTTGTCTCTTGAAGATGTTTTTACTTCATCTCCATCTTCGTCTTCAGAAACATTGCTCTTGCCCTTAGCGTTCTTATACTTTTTCAACGAAACGAACGAGGGCTTTTTTATTAAATCATCTTCATCAAGATCAGTGCCTGCTAAATCTGCTAATTCAGCTAATACTTCATCTTCATATTTCAAGTCATCAATCAGTTTGTTTTTAACTGCATCAGCAGGCACTCTAATTGCTATTTCATCAGCAATTCTATTCAGCTCTTCTGGTGTGATGTTTCTAGCTAAAGAAATGGAAGAAAGCATCTCGTCCCAAATAGAATTAAGTAGTGTGCTCATTTGTTTTTCATTCGACGGACTCATTTCGTTTAGTAAATAAGGCTCTACTGCACTTTTGAATTTTCCATGTCGGATCACCTGCATTTCTACATCCAGCTTTTCAAGTGCATCTTTAAAAAACATAATTTGAGAAGTCAACCCTTGGAAAGATATTTCTCCAACTGGGTTTAGATAAACTTTATCGGCTATTGTGCTTAAGTAGTACGCTCCCTGAGAAAACCCTTCGCTGTAAGAGATGATAAATTTTCCTGACTCCTTGAAGTCAATTAATAAATCTCTAATTTCTTCCAAATTGGCCATTCCCGTTTTCATGCTAGATACATTCAGGTAGATGCCTTTTATTTTCTCATCAGTTTTTGCTTTATCAAGGCTTTCTTTTATATCATTCAGACCCAAAACTTCTTTAGTTTGAAAAGTGTTGAAGTCAAAGTTTTCAAACGGGTTGTTAGTTGATCGGTCTCTAATTTCTTGATTGAACTCAATATGTAATACACTGTTGTCGCTTACATAGGTTACGGGTTGGTTGCCTGCAGATGCAGCTATCACTCCAATTAACCCTAATAAGAGTACTACACCTAATAAAATTGTTAACACCATGCCTAGCATTGATGCGAACATGAACTTAAAGAATTGTTTCATTTGTTTATAAATCTAACTTTAAAAAAAAAGAATGAATCGTAAATGTAATTCAATATCTTTCGCATTAAAATTGTTTTTACATTAATGGCGTTTGATTAGGATGGAAGGAAGAAGTGTTTGTGTGTTGCAGTTGGGTAGTAATTTGAATGACCGAGTGAGCCAACTGTCTGCCGCTCGAGAAAGTATTAATACACGTATAGGTCTAATTACGAATCAAAGTTCACTCTATGAGTCGGAGCCTTGGGGTAATCCGGATTTGAATTGGTTTTTAAATCAGATTTTAGTTGTTTCTACTGATTTAGCATGTATGGAGTTGCTTGCTGTTTGTCAGGAGATTGAAAGGGAGTTGGGTAGAGCAAAAAAAACAACACGTATTTATGAAAATCGATCACTTGATATTGATATCATTTTTTACAATGATGACATCATTAAGGAAGAAAATTTGAGTGTGCCACATGATAAAATTCCACAAAGAAGGTTCGTTTTGGAACCACTTGTTGAGTTGCTTCCACAGTACATACACCCAGAATTGGAGCAAAGTTTAGTGTACTTGCTTGATAATTGTGAAGATAGGCTTAAGGTAACTCGTCTGGATTAACGTTTGTTTGTGGGCTGTAACCGCAAATGATGTAATGGTTAAATCAGCCTATTTTTTTTGCGGGATTTAACAATATTAACTAACATTGTACCTTAAATTACCAAGGATAAAGAAAAATTAAAAACATGAAAAATAGAAACACCAAAGCTCTAGCTCTAGTTGTGTCAGCTTCAGTTGGTTTGATGGCTTGTAATCCATTAAATAAAATGTCTAAAAAGGCAGAGGACGTAAGTTATTCTGTTACACCTGCTCCGTTAGAATTGCATGGAGATAGCGTTGAAGTGAATGTATCTGCTAGTATTCCACCAAAGTTTTTTAACAAAAAGGTAGCTGTAGATTTTGTTCCCAATATGAAGTATGCAGGATCAGAGACTAATTTTAAGACGATTACTTTAGTTGGTGAAGATAGCGAGGTAGAAGGTATCAAAATTAACTTCGAAAAAGGTGGTAGTTTTTCATATACCGACAAAGTAGCCTTCGTTGAAGGAATGGAAGTAGCTGAGTTATTTATGGTAGCTACAGGTTCGTACAAGGGAAAAACAAAATCTTTTGATCCTGAGAAAGTAGCCGTAGGTACTATCATTACACCTAAATGGGTTCAGGCAGAAGATATGCCAATCGTAGGTGAAGATAAATTCGCAAAAGTGGTTCCACAAGAATACAAAGCAACTATCAACTACTTAGTGAATAGTTCTAATGTTCGTTCTTCTGAATTATCTGATGAAGATGTAAAAGGAATGAAGGAATTTGTTGAAAACGGAAAAGAAAAGGCTTTCGTTTTTAAATCTGCTGATGTAGTTGCTTGGGCTTCTCCAGAAGGTGAGATATCTTTAAATGAAAACTTAGCTGACGATCGTGCTAATTCTGGTGCGAATGTGGCTAACAATATTTTGAGAAGAAATAGAGTAGATGCTGCTAAAGAAAAATCATTCTACAACAAAACCGGTAAAGGTGAAGACTGGGAAGGGTTTAAAAGCGCAATGCAAGCTTCAGACATCGCTGACAAGAATCTTATTTTAAGAGTTCTTGAAATGTATGATGACAAAACAAAAAGAGAAGAAGAGATCAAAAACTTAGCAGAGACTTTTGAAGTAGTAAAAGAAAACATTTTACCACAATTAAGAAGATCAGAAGTTACCTTGCACGCTGACTTAATCAGCATGTCTGATGAAATGATCGCGAAGTATGCTGCTTCTAACCCTGATACATTAACAGTAGAGGAGTTGTTGTATGCAGCAACGCTTACTGAAGATATGAATGAGCAGTTGGAGATTTACAAAAAAGCTGAGCGAATTTATCCAAACGACTGGAGAGGATTTAACAATTCAGGTTACATCTACGCTATGCAAAATGATTTAGCAAAAGCGAAAACTGAATTTGGAAAAGCTGCTAAAATCAACGCAAGTGCTCCTGAAGTAAATAACAACTTGGGTATGGTTGCTCGCTTAGAAGGTGATAATGATAAAGCAATGGAGTATTACAACAAAGCTTCAGGTGCAGGCAAAGCAGTAGGAGCTAACAAAGGTTTAGTGAATGTAATGCAAGGAGATTATTCAGCTGCAGTTTCTAACTATGGTGATACCAAATCTTTTAACGCTGCTCTAGCGCAAACGCTTAATAAAGATTACCAAACTGCATTGAAAACAATCGATGCATCTGATGCTGCAGTAACTGCAAAAGGGATGTACTTGAAAGCAATTATCGGTGCAAGAATGAAAGATAAAGCGATGATGCTTAATAACCTTAAAGGTGCAATTGCAAAAGATGCTTCTTTGAAGGATTTTGTTAAGAACGACGCAGAATTCAATAACTATAAAGACGATGCTGAATTCCAAGCAGCGATCAACTAATAGTTGAAGTAAAATTTTACAAAAATGCCTCTTGATTTTTCAAGAGGCATTTTTTTTGTCTTTTTGTAGGGTGTTTGTTTGGTATTAAATCTTTTAAAGCTACTTGAACTTCTTATGAAATTCGTAGAGTACAATGCCTGCAGAAACAGATATGTTTAAGGAGTGTTTTGTTCCTTCTTGTGCTATTTCAATTACCGCATCAGAGCGATCAATGATTTCTTGAGCTACGCCGTCAACCTCATGCCCAAATACGAGAGCTACACCACTTTTTTTAGGCTTGTAATTATGTGGCTCTTCACTATTTTCAGCCTGTTCGATGGCAAGGACTTCATATCCTTTTTCTTGACATTCCGCCACTGCTTCTTCGGTTGTTTTACAATAGGTCCAATCAACACTTTCTGTGGCGCCTAAGGCACTTTTATTGATCTCACGATGTGGAGGAGTGGCAGTAATTCCACATAAATAGATGTGTTCAATTTTAAACGCATCGGCTGTTCTAAACACTGAGCCTATATTAATCAAGCTTCTAATGTTATCCAAGATAACAATGATGGGCTTCTTTTCGGCAGCTTTAAACTCCTCAACCGTTAGTCGGTTTAACGCTTCGTTGGCAATCTTTTTATTCATGCTGCAAAAATAGCAGAAAATAGGAGTTAGGTTGTGAAAAACTATTGATAATACGACTCGTCAATAATAAGGATAGCAGTACTAAGTTCTTAAATTAGCAGTTGAAAATTAGAACGAGTGAGCGCGAAAAAGAGTACATCAAAACCGAAAGAAACCCCGTTGATGAAGCAGTATCATCAGATCAAGGGGAAGTATCCCGATGCCTTATTGCTTTTTAGAGTCGGTGATTTTTACGAAACCTTCGGCAATGATGCGGTGAAGGCAGCCGGTATTTTAGGAATTGTCCTAACGAAGCGGCACAATGGATCAGCCAACGAAATAGAGTTGGCTGGATTTCCGCATCACTCGCTAGAAACATATTTGCCAAAGCTCGTTAGAGCGGGACAACGAGTTGCTATTTGCGATCAATTAGAAGATCCTAAACAAACCAAAACCATTGTAAAGCGTGGAGTCACAGAATTGGTAACTCCAGGTATTTCCTACAGCGACAAAGTGTTGGATCATAAATCAAACAACTTTTTGGCATCCGTCCATTTCGCTAAAAAAAGTGTTGGAGTATCCTTTATTGATGTTTCTACCGGTGAGTATTTGGTGGCCGAGGGTTCTACAGAGTATATTGATAAGTTGCTACAGAGTTTTTCCCCATCAGAAATTGTATTTCAGAAGAAGCATAAAGGAACTTTTGAAGAGAGTTTTGGTAAATCGTATTATACTTATGCACTAGAAGATTGGGTGTTCACAGCCGAATTTGGCTTAGACATCCTACTCAAGCATTTTCAAACCAAATCATTAAAAGGGTTTGGGATTGAGGATTTTCAGAATGGTATTATTGCCGCAGGAGCCGTTCTTCATTATTTAGCAGAAACACAGCACAACCAACTGCAGCATGTTGCTGCAATTGCCAGAATAGAAGAAGATCGATACGTTTGGTTAGATCGTTTTACAATTCGCAACTTGGAGTTGATTCATTCACCTCACGAAAATGCAAAGACCCTCATAGATGTAATTGATGATACCATTTCTCCTATGGGATCGCGCATGCTTAAGCGATGGATTGCGTTGCCTTTGAAGGACCTTCAACCCATAGAGGAGCGCCTGGACGCTGTTACTGCTTTTATACAAGATGAGCAGGCGGCTCAATTGCTGAAAACAAGCTTAGAAAAGATTGGAGATTTAGAGCGGTTGATTTCAAGGGCAGCAGTTGGTAGAATTAGTCCTAGAGAAGTAGCTCAGCTCAATAGGGCCTTGAACGAAGTCAAACCCATACAGGCCCTTTGCTCAGCTTCTAAAAATAGTTCGTTGAAAAAGATTGGGGAGCAGCTCAACCCTTGTGCGACAATTCAAGAACGCATCCAAAAGGAGTTAGTGACCGATCCACCTGTGGCTTTATCTAAAGGAGATGTTATCGCGACAGGTGTAAATGCTGAGCTAGATGAATTGAGAACCTTAAAGAAAAATGGGAAGGACAGTTTGCTGCAAATACAGCAGCGAGAGTCAGAGTCCACGGGTATTTCAAGTTTGAAAATTGCCTTTAATAATGTCTTTGGTTATTACATAGAAGTTAGAAACGCCCAAAAAGATAAAGTGCCGGAGAGCTGGCATCGCAAGCAAACCTTGGTGAATGCTGAGCGATATATTACCGAAGAATTAAAAGAGTATGAAAGTAAAATATTAGGTGCAGAAGATAAAATAGCAGCACTTGAGTCAAGGTTATACAATGATTTGATTCTGGCATTAGCTGACTACATTGCTCCAATCCAACTCAACGCCAATTTGCTCGCTCGACTGGATTGTTTGTTGGCTTTTTCTCGTATTGCGATTAAAAATAATTACACCAAGCCACAGCTTGACGAGTCCAAAGCGTTAGAGATAACCCTTGGAAGGCACCCGGTAATTGAGCAGCAGCTTCCTTTGGGAGAGGAGTATATTGCCAATGACGTATACCTAGATGATGCCACCCAACAGATTATGATGATTACAGGACCTAATATGTCTGGTAAATCTGCTCTGCTAAGGCAAACGGCGCTGATTGTGTTGATGGCTCAGGTGGGTTGTTTTGTTCCGGCAAAGCATGCAAAAATTGGTTTGGTTGATAAGATATTTACCCGTGTTGGTGCCTCTGATAATATTTCTCTAGGAGAATCTACCTTTATGGTAGAAATGAATGAAACGGCTAGTATTTTGAATAATATATCGGACCGTTCGCTCATATTGCTCGACGAGATTGGGAGGGGCACAAGTACATACGATGGAATATCAATAGCATGGGCGATTGCAGAATACCTTCATGAGGCGAAGAGTGCGAAACCCAAAACCCTTTTTGCAACTCATTACCATGAGCTAAATGAAATGGCCAAACAATTTAAGCGGGTAAAAAACTACCATGTTTCTGTAAAGGAGATCAACAACAAGATTATTTTCATGCGGAAACTTGTAGCCGGAGGAAGTGAGCATAGCTTTGGTATTCATGTTGCGCAGATGGCGGGGATGCCTCCAAAACTTATTCGGCGGGCCAATGAGATGTTATTGCAGCTAGAAAAGTCCCACTCTTCGGATGCCACGGCTGAAAAAGTGGCTGCCACAACGACTAACTCCGATGATTATCAACTGAGCTTTTTTCAATTAGATGATCCGGTTTTGAATCAGATTAAGGAGGAATTGATTGGTATTGATATAAATACATTGACTCCAGTAGAGGCACTTTTTAAGTTGAATGAAATAAAAAAAATGGTCGGTGTAAAAAAGTAATTTTTTTGGTTGTGAAACTGAAAAAATTATTACTTTTGTCGTCCACAACAAACAAGGAGTGTAAGCTCCAGCGTTCATACAAGTTGTGAAAACAAAAAGCGAGAGTAGCTCAGCTGGTAGAGCACGACCTTGCCAAGGTCGGGGTCGCGGGTTCGAATCCCGTCTCCCGCTCAATAATTCCTAAGTTTCACTTAGGAATTGTTTTTTTTAGTCTGCCCGGGTGGTGAAACTGGTAGACACGCAGGACTTAAAATCCTGTGATCATTGCGATCGTGCGGGTTCAAGTCCCGCCCCGGGTACATTAAAGCATCTTAAGAAATTAAGGTGCTTTTTTTGTTTAGAAAAAGAATGCTTTAAGAAACTGGTAGACACGTCCCGAATTTACTTCGGGATGATCATTGCGATCGTGCTCCGTTAGCGAACGGAGCCCCGGGTACATTAAGCATCTTAAGAAATTAAGGTGCTTTTTTTGT
>CBFHZL010000074.1:0-13409 GCA_965660325.1 uncultured Acidiluteibacter sp. | reverse complement strand
AATAAATAGCATACTAGCGGTGAAAAAATACAAATGATAGGCACAAATTGATCCTTAATTTCATATTTTGTAAATAAACCAAAAGCATACAGGCCTAACAATGGACCATAAGTGTAGCTTGCCGCTTTAAACAAGGCATCTACAACGCTGTCGTCGTTGATGACTTGAAACAATAGAATAACTAAAAAAAGTAGAACAGACATACCCACATGAGTTCGTTTTCTAAGTGACTCTTGTTGTTCAAGTGCTTTATCTTCGACGTTTAATATATCAACACAAAAAGAAGTTGTTAAAGCGGTTAAAGCACTATCTGCGCTAGAGTATGCTGCTGCTATCAATCCTAAGATAAAACAAACAGCAACTGCATAGCCTAAATACCCTCCTGTTGCAAGCATCGGAAAGAGTTCATCCGTGCGCTCTGGAATAACTATGCCTTGTTGATTGGCATATATGAAGAGTAAAGCGCCCAAGCATAAAAACAAAAAAGTAACCACCACTAGCACAACACTCATGGCATACATATTCCATTTTGCCTCTTTAATATTTTTACAGCTTAAATTTTTCTGCATCATGTCTTGATCAAGACCTGTCATTACAATAGTTATGAAAACCCCGCTTAAAAATGACTTTACAAAATACTGTTTGTCATTCCAGTTTTCTAAGAAAAGTAACTTCGAGTAGTCGCTTTCATATACTTGAGAAACCAATTCAGAAAAAGTCCAGTTTAGCTGACTAGCAATCATCACGATGGTTATTCCCACAGCCGAAAGCATGAATAAGGTCTGCAGAGTATCGGTCCATACAATGGTTTTTATTCCACCCTTAAAGGTATAGACCCAAATGAGCAAAATGGTTATGGCTACTGTTACCCAAAAAGGCACACCCCAGCCATCAAAAATGGCAATTTGAAAAACGCTTGCCACTAAGAAAAGGCGAAAAGATGCACCGATAATTCTCGATAGCAAGAAGTAAAATGCACCTGTCTTATACGACCAAAAACCAAATCGCTGCTCCAAGTAGGTGTATATCGAGGTTAAGTTTAACCGATAATACAAAGGCATCAATACATTAGCGACAATAAAGTAACCAACGAGATACCCAAATACCATTTGCATGTAAGAAAACTGGCTATTCTGCACCCACCCTGGTACAGAAACGAATGTAACTCCAGAAAGTGAGGCACCTACCATACCAAAAGCCACAAGGTACCATTTGGAATTTTTATTCCCCTTAAAAAAAGAATCGTTATTAGCTCCCTTTGCAGTAAAATAACTAACTGCGACTAAGAGTAAGAAATAGCATAAAATAATGCCAATAATAGCACTTGGAGACATTCCTATTTTTTAAGCGAAATAAGCCTTTTTTTTAGTTAAAACCGAATCATCTCGATAATTTATTTCTTTTGCACGTTCTGAGATATTCCAAGAAAGATGCTAATTTTGATGCTACTCAAAATAAAATTTAGCGGTGACTAATTATCCATCTCAATTACTTTCAAATGCTGTAGAACAGTTTAGCACATTACCTGGTATTGGTAAACGCACCGCTTTGCGACTAGTACTGCATTTACTTAAACAAGAAAAGGGGGATGTCAATCTCTTCGGTCAAAGTTTTATAGATCTGAGAAATAACATCACTTACTGCCAGTCGTGCCATAACATCTCTGATGTACCACTTTGTTCTATCTGCGAAAACCCAAATAGAGACGGCAAGATTGTATGTGTGGTTGAAGACGTTAGGGATGTGATGGCGATTGAGAACACACAACTTTTCAAAGGCAAATATCACGTTTTAGGTGGAATCATTTCCCCCATGGATGGTGTAGGACCAAATGATATAAACATTGACTCTTTGGTGCAAAACATCGCTAAAGGTGAAATTAAAGAAGTGGTAATGGCTCTTAGTGCCACCATGGAAGGCGACACTACCAACTTTTACATTTACAAGAAAGTAAAAGAGTTTGATGTGAAGCTTTCTACTATTGCAAGAGGAGTTGCGATCGGTGACGAATTAGAATATGCAGATGAAATCACTTTAGGTAGGTCCATACAAAATAGAATTCCATTTGAACAAACGTTCTCTGCTTAATCCTTAGCATGAAATTATCGATAATCATAGTCAATTACAATGTCCAATACTTTTTGGAGAACTGCCTGCGTACAGTTGAAATCGCGGCAAAAAAACTAGGCGACTGTGAAGTTTTCGTGGTAGATAACAATTCTGTTGATGGATCGATGAAAATGGTGCGCGACCAGTTTCCTTCTGTTATTCGAATTGAAAATACTCAAAACGTTGGATTCTCAAAAGCGAACAACCAAGCCATACAGCAATCGAAAGGTGAATTTGTGCTCTTACTCAACCCCGATACTGTAGTAGAGGAAAACACCTTCTTGAGCTGCTACAACTTTATGAAATCGCACCCCGAAGCGGGAGGATTAGGTGTGAGTATGGTCGATGGTAGAGGTGTATTTTTGCCTGAATCCAAAAGAGGGCTTCCGACTCCAGATGTTGCCTTCTATAAAATATTTGGGCTATCAGCCTTATTCCCTAAGTCAAAACGATTTGGGAAGTATCACTTGGGCTATTTACCAAACGATGAAATCAATGAAATAGACGTACTCTCAGGAGCATATATGTGGCTTAGAAAAGAAACCCTAGACAAAGTAGGCTTATTGGACGAAACGTTTTTCATGTACGGGGAAGATATCGACTTAAGCTATCGGATCACCCTGGGAGGATATAAAAACTACTACTACCCTGACGCTAGAATCATTCACTACAAAGGAGAAAGCACTAAGAAGAGTAGTATTAACTATGTATTTGTGTTCTACAAAGCCATGGTGATTTTTGCTCGTAAACACTTCTCTCAAAAAAATGCAAAGCTATTTTCCGTATTAATCAATTTAGCCATTTACTTAAGGGCAGCAATTGCAGTCTTATTCAGATTTGTCAAGCAAGTTGCTTTTCCATTGGTAGATGCCATTGTGCTTCTTCTGGGCATGTTTTACCTTAAAACTTTTTATGAAACCAATGTAAAGTTTGTAGATGGAGGGGCTTATCCTGCAGAAATAATTAAATACGGTTTTTCATTTATCGTAGGAGCATTTATCTTGTCCAATTTTGTAGCAGGAGCCTACCAAAAGAGGCATAAAATAGGAAAGCTTTTAAAAGGAGTAGTATTTGGTGGTATCTTTATCCTTACCTCATACTCACTACTTGATGAATCTCTTCGATTTTCCCGAGCACTAATTTTATTAAGTATACTTTGGGCTCTAATAGCGTTGCCTACTATACGCATAATAGCACATATGCTTGGGGTGTCAAAACTAAAAGGAAAGCAACAAAAAAGAATTGCTATAGTGGGTTCTAGCAAGGAGATTGACCGCATTAAGCTCTTTTTGAAAGAGACGTTTATTGACGCTGAGATCATAACCACCATTGATGCTGAGGTAGGCGGGCAAAAAGATTTGACTTCAACCTTTACCGGCAGAATTAGCCAACTAAAGGACATAGTACAGATCTACGCCATCAATGAAATTATATTTTGTAGTTCAGACTTAAGCGCTTTTAGTATTATCTCAGAAATGTCTGCGCTCTCCGATGCACAAGTAGAATTTAAAATAGCTCCGCCTGAAAGCCTCTATATTATTGGCAGTAACTCAATTCAAAACAGTGGAGAATTTTATATCCTAGAGGCAAATGCCGCTAGCAGTCCTGAAAACAAGCGAAAAAAACGATTGTTAGATATTGTCATTTCATTGGTGCTGATCCCGTTATTGCCGATAGTACTGGTCTTAAATAAATTCCGAATTCAAGTAATTAAGAATGTGGGCATTGTTCTAATTGGAAAAGCCTCGTGGATTGGATATCGATGGGAAGATAAAATGGGAGTTCAATTACCTATACATGTAAAAGGGGTGCTAAAGCCAGCTAGTTTTGAAGCTCCAGAATTACTAAACGAAGAAAAAAAAGATAAGCTTAATTACCAGTATGCAAGAGACTACAGTCTCTGGAAAGATTTACAGATGTTATTTAATGGTTTTTTAAAATTGGGAAATACGCCTTCTTAGTAAACAATGAGTTTCGAGGTATACGCAACTGCTCCTGTTTCACTCAAAATATAAACGTTGTATGTTCCTGCTTTGAAAATACTCACATCTAATTCAAAGAAATTGGTTCGCTCTTCAGAACTCTCATAAATATGCTTTCCTTGCAAGTCAGCAATAAGCATTTGATAGCTCAGTCCCCTTTTTTGTTCAAACCAAAAAGCCGTCTTAGATTGAGAAGGATTTGGATATATACTTAATTCTCCTTTTTTAATTTGGCTATTATTGTCCACTTTTTTAGCAGCAGTAAAATCAACATTTTCTACTTTAAGTCGGTAATAGTTTAAGCTAAAAGGTAGGGGTTGTTCATCAATCCAGGCATAAGATTCATCAACAGAAGAGTTACCACAAATGGAAGGATAGACATACAGATCCTGAAAAGAAGTAGTATCTGAAGAGCGTTGCACGACTACCGATTCGCAAGTAGTTCCTGCTCCCACAGTCCATGTAACGATAGTTTTTCCGCCAGAAAGCGCTACGTCAAACTGCACCACACGATCAATCTGAGCAGCAAGCGTAAAGCTCATGAGAAAAAAGAAGACACTTAAGAATTGATTCATTTTAAAATGAATTAAAGTTAATAAATGATGTTGAATTATTCTAAGAATCTCAAAGAGTTAGAATTTAATGAGAATAGTCCCGAGTGGATATAATATTTTGGTTAATTTTGCATCGTTATTACATAAAATAAGAACATGGCAGAAGTAGAATTGATCATGCCTAAAATGGGCGAAAGTGTTGCAGAGGCAACAATTATCAAGTGGTTAAAAGCTGAAGGAGACAAAATTGAGGCAGAAGAATCGATAATTGAAATTGCTACAGACAAGGTTGATTCTGAAATACCTTCTCCTGAGGATGGGGTAGTAAAAAAGTTATTATTCAATGAAGACGACGTTGTTCAAGTAGGACAAGTTATCGCAATTATTGAAACCGAAGGCTCAGGAACGGCAACTTCTTCACCCAAAGAAGAGGCAGTGGCTGCTTCATCAGCTCCCGCTAAAGAAGCTCCAGAGGCAGTAATAAATAGTGCCTCAGGGTCCACACTACAAAAGTTAGATCGAAACACGGTTGGCGGTAAGTTTTTATCACCATTGGTAAGAAGTATAGCCGAAGCAGAAGGTATTTCTGCTAGTGAAATAGAACAAATTACAGGTTCAGGTAAAGGTGGTCGAGTAACCAAGGATGACATGATGGAATACCTCAAAAATAGAGGAACATCTGCACCTACTCCTACTGCTGCAGCTACCTCAAAGAGTACGCCTTCAGCACCAAGCTCTGCACCTGCTCCAAAAGCAGCTCCGGCAGTATCCATTGGAGGAGACGACGAAATTATTGAGATGGATCGCATGCGCAAATTAATTTCTGAGCACATGGTTCGCTCGAAGCATACATCGCCTCACGTTACTTCATTTGTAGAAGCAGATGTAACCAACATGGTTCTTTGGAGAAATAAAGTCAAAAATAAATTCCTAGAACGAGAAGGAGAAAAAATTACCTTCACTCCTATTATTATCGAAGCAGTAGCAAAAGCAATCAAGGACTTACCTATGATTAATGTTGCTGTTGATGGCGATAAAATTATAAAGAGAGGTCATATCAACATTGGTATGGCTACAGCTCTTCCTTCAGGAAACCTAATCGTACCGGTAATTAAGGATGCGGATCAGAAAAACTTAATTGGTGTGACCAAAGCAGTAAATGATTTAGCAAACAGAGCAAGAAACAACAAATTACAATCGGATGAAGTTTCAGGTGGAACATTTACTGTAACCAATGTTGGAACGTTTGGGAATGTTATGGGAACCCCTATAATCAATCAGCCACAGGCTGCAATTATGGCTATTGGGACAATTAAAAAGAAACCCGCAGTTATCGAAACGCCATTTGGAGATACCATTGGAATTCGTCACATGATGTATTTATCACTGTCTTATGATCACCGAGTAGTGGATGGTTCTTTAGGAGGAAGTTTTGTAAGAAAAGTAGCTGATTATTTAGAAAGTTTTGATCTGAATAGAGACTTTTAATCGACGAATCGAGGTTGTTCATAGATTATTTGTATTTGGGACTTTTATTATCACACAATTAAGATATATTTGTAGGATATAAAAATCAATCAAACCTTTCCATGAAAAAGACCTTTTCTTTCTTATGCCTTGGGCTAATAATATTAAGCACATTCGCACAAAAGTCTTTCAGAGATAAATTTCAAGAAGCTAATTATTTAATGGAGGAAAACAACTTTAAAGTTGCTCTTCCAATTTGGCAAGAATTACTTAATGAAGACAGTTCTAATGCCAATATTAATTATCACGTAGGGTATTGTTTGTTGAATTCACCAAACAACCAACTAAAAGCTTCATCACTGCCATACTTTTTGGTTGCATCTGAAAGCACAGATGCAAACTATGATCCTTATGCAGTTAATGAAAAAAACTCTCCGGTCTATGCTTATCATTATCTTGGTATAGCTCAACACTTGAATTATCAATTTGATAATGCTATTGCCAGTTTTGAAGAATTTGATACTAAAATCACAGATAAAAACTATTTATACGAAGCGAATAAGCGTAGAATTGAACAAGCAAAATACGCAAAGTACTCAGTTGCTCACCCCGTGAATATAGAGATAACCAATCTAGGTGATCAGCTCAACTCTGAGTATCCAGACTACAGTCCTGTTGTGAGAATTGATGAATCAGCTATTTACTATACCTCAAGAAGGCTACTAGAAGACAGCTCAAACATTAATTTCAAAGAATTCGAAGATGGGATGTATTATGAGGATATCTATGTGTCGTATAATGACGATGACAAATGGACAAAGCCTGAACGATTAAACATCAATACGACCGGCCATGAAGCAACAATTAACCTCTCAATTGATGGCAGAACCTTATACATTTACAAAGATGATAATGGAGACGGAAATCTTTATTACTCAAATTTAGAATCAGATTCTGCAGGTTATGAAATATGGTCTACACCAAAGAAGTTTGGACCAAACATAAACTCTAAAGCATACGAAACACACGTTGCGGTAACACCAGATGGCAAGAGACTCTACTACGTTAGCGACCGAGAAGGTGGATACGGTGGAAAAGATATTTACTTCTGTAACTTACTACCAACCGGTACGTGGGCAGCACCACAAAATGCCGGACCAACAATCAACACAAGTGGAGACGAAGATGGAGTATTTATACATCCTGACGGTATTACCATGTATTTTAGCTCAAATGGACATTCAAGTATTGGTGGGTATGATATTTTTAGAAGCGAATATGACGAAGATAGTTCACATTGGGCTAAGCCTGAAAACTTAGGATATCCAATTAACTCTGTAGATGACGATGTCTTTTTTGTTACTACTCCTGATGGCAAAAGAGGCTATTTCTCTTCTTTTAAAGAAAAAGGATATGGCGACAAAGACATTTATGTAATTGAGTTAAAAGATGCAAAAGAAACAGGCTTAACTCTATACACGGGTGAATTTACTTTTGTAGATCGAATGGTCCCACCGGAAGGAGCTCAAGTTATTATTACCGATAATACCAATGGTGAGTTAATAGGTATTTATACTCCTAGACAGCGAGATGGGAAATTTAGCGCAATACTAAAGCCAGACAGAAGCTATCACTTAGTTTACGAAGCAGACGAATATCAACCATATGAAGAAGATATTTTCGTTTCTAATAACAATATTTATCAAGAAATTTATAAAGCAATTCGATTAAAACCCGTACGAGTTGGGAAAGAAGGGGCTTTAATTTCAGGAGACAAACAAAATATTAGTGGAATACTTAAAGTGAATAATAAGGTTGCTTCGGGAGTTTCTATCGACCTATTGGGCATGGATAAGAATTTACTGAATAGCTCAACAACTGACGATGCAGGAGTCTTTAATTTTGCAAACTTAGATCCTGACAGTATGTATTTCATCAAAATAAATTCTGATGATCCGAACATCCTCGCGCAAAATAGTATCATCATTATGAATGATAATGGAGAGGAGCTACTGTTTAACAAAATAGGAGAAGGACTATATCAGTTTACACCACGTTTAGCGAAGGAAAGACCAATGTACAAAGAGTCTATTAAAGGCTATGCTTCTAAAAATGGTGTTCCTTTAAAAGGAGTAAATGTAAAATTATATAACCAAGATGATGAATTGATTGGTTACACCACTACGGATAATGCTGGTTCATTTAATTTCACTCAATTAAATTCAAATGAATCTCACTTGATAATTTTTGACGTTGAAGATGATCAATTGCCGACTGTGGATGAACTTCTATTAACAAATAGTAAAGGTGAAGTCTTAAAGTTTAAGCAAATCAGAAAAGACGCATTTGAATTTATACCTGACAACAAAAAAGAAGCGGTTTATGCGACCAATGCACTTGGCTTATTAACCATTAATAACAAGCCAGCAGCAAATGTAAATGTGCGCTTATTGCGATCTGATAAATCGTTGATTTCTGAAACTACTACTGATGAAGTGGGCTCATTTAACTTTTACAACTTAACAACAGATAAAGTTTACTACATAGAATTTGATAAGTACAATGGAGAATATCCTAAGTCCACTGAAATTATCTTGACTAATTCTGATGGAGAACCAATGGATTTTAAGAAAATAAAAGAGGGTCTATATCAATTTACTCCTTCTGTAAATTCAAACGTTGGTTTAGTTTACACTATTGATCCTGATGGCAATCGTGTTTATGAAACCAAGTTCTACAACCTAGAAGCTAGAGATGGCATAGACTATCCAGAGAGTTATCCTACGGCTGAAGAGCTAGAAGGTGTAATCGTTTACTTCCAAAAGTTCTTTACCTATAACGTTAAAGACATCAATGAGAATAACAAGCAATTCTTATTGTTCGCGAATGATATAGCGGAATTAGTACGCCAACGTGGATATGCTGACATTATCATTACCTCCAGCGCATCTAAAGTACCAACTAAGACATGGAAGAAGAATAGCATTATTTCTTCTAAGCGAGCTTATGATACGAAAGCATTGCTAGAACGAGTAATGTTGAAGAGAGGGCTTCAACCTGACCAATACAACTTTGTTGATATTAACACATTAATCACAGGACCTGAATATAAAGGAGATTATTTGACAAATAAAAAGGTGTATGAAAAGCACCAATACGTTAGAGTATTCATAAAGTAAATTCAACCTATTAAATAAAAAAGGGAAGCATTAATTGTTTCCCTTTTTTTTTATAATATGGTAATGGTAAGTTTGTATAAAACATAATTTAATGAAACTAAAATTATCTAAACCAATCGTTTTTTTCGATTTAGAAACTACAGGAGTAAATGTTGCTTCAGACCGAATTGTAGAACTATCTATATTGAAATTGCACCCCGATGGCAAAAAGGAAATTAAAACAAGAAGAGTTAATCCAACGATTCCTATCCCTGAAGAGTCTGCATTAGTTCATGGAATACGTGATGAAGATGTTGCAGAGGAGCCTACTTTTAAGGCAATAGCAAAGAGTTTGGCTGCATTTATTGGCAATTCTGATCTAGCAGGTTTTAACAGCAATAAATTTGATGTCCCTTTATTAGTAGAAGAATTTTTACGTGCTGATGTAGATTTTGACCTTACCAATAGAAAGTTGGTGGACGTTCAGAATATTTTCCATATGATGGAACAACGAACACTGGTAGCTGCTTACCGCTTCTATTGCGATAAGGAGTTAATCGGAGCGCATGGTGCTGAAGCTGATAATTTAGCTACATATGAAGTATTAGAGGCTCAAATTGAGAAGTATCCTGAATTGCAAAACGATGTCAACTTTTTGTCTGACTTTTCAAAAAGAGGTAATAATGCGGACCTTATGGGGCGTATCGTTTTTGATGAAAACAATACAGAAGTATTTAACTTCGGAAAGCATAAAGGAAGGTCCGTCGAAGAAGTGTTGAAAAATGAACCGAGCTATTATGATTGGATGATGAGGGGAGACTTCCCGCTCTACACTAAAAAAGTACTAACTGCTATAAAAATGCGAAACTTCGGAAAATAATTACCATGAAAATCATATGTATCGGGCGAAATTACGCCAAGCATGCTAAGGAGCTTAATAATCCGCTGCCGCAGGAGCCAGTTTTCTTTCTTAAACCAGATACTGCTCTACTTCCTAAAAAGCAGCCTTTTTTTATTCCAAACTTTAGTAATGATATTCACTATGAAGCTGAAATCGTGGTGAAAATAAACCGAGTTGGGAAAAACATCCAAGAAAAGTTTGCCTCTAAATATTATGAAGAGATTGGTTTAGGGATCGATTTTACAGCCAGAGATCTACAACAAGCTTGTAAAAAAGAAGGGCTACCGTGGGAAAAAGCAAAAGCATTTGATGGCTCTGCTCCGGTCGGACAACAATTCGTTTCAATAGCTCAAATCGCTGATTTAAAAAATCTAAACTTTTCATTAATGATTAATGGAGAGGAGCGTCAAGTTGGTAATACCAGCGACATGATTTTTTCAATTGATGCAATAATTGCTTACATCTCTCAATTCATTACCTTAAAAATTGGAGATTTGATATTTACCGGAACACCTGAAGGTGTGGGACCAATTAAAATTAATGATCATTTAGAAGGATTTATTGAAAAAGAAAAGGTGCTTGACTTAAAGATCAAGTAATCTAAATCAATAAAAAAAAGCGATCGAATGATCGCTTTTTTTATATCTATCTGACCTGTTTTTCAGAGAAGTTAATACCGTACTGTTTCAGTTCTTCTAGGACCGGCTCATATATTTCCTTTGTGATTGGAATGTGAACTCCTGGCGTATTAATGGTGTTTTTTAAAAGCATTTTAGCCGCAATAGCAACGGGATATCCAACCGTTTTAGCCATTGCTGTTCTAAGATGATCTTCTCCTTTTACGACCATCGAAGAATGAAGCTCCCGCTCTTCGCCATCAATGGTGTATATAAATTTATGCCACATCACAATCATGTCCTTATCTTCTTCACTAAGCGACCACTTTCTTTCCAAAATATATTGTAATATCTGAGCTGGCGTAGCATTCTTTAACGGTATTTTAATAGGCTCGAAAATATCTAACCACTTTAATTTTTCAAACAATGTAACATCATCTTGATGCATATTTAAGTAATGCTGCAATTTTAGCTCTACGGAGTCAGTTGGGTTATACGCTAAGAAAAGATTGATGAAATCTCTGAACGTTAACTCGTCAGAATTGGCAATGGTATACGAATCATCGGTAGCGCCCAATTGTACAAATACATTCCAAGCACGTGAAAAGCCGGGTCTTCGAAGAGTACCTCTGTACATCGTTTCCACGTCCTCTAAGTTGTATACAGACCGATACATCAACGAATCTCGATTCGCGTAACCTTCAAACTTCCCATATCCATCTACCTCAATAATCTCGGTTCTTCTAAATAGCTTATGGTAAGGAATATACTTATATGTACCACTTTGAATAAATTTCACTGCGCCTCCTTGACCTGCTAAAACAACATTCCTGGGATTCCATGTAAATTTATAATTCCACGGATTATCATCGCTTTCGGGTGCAACTAACCCACCAGTAAACGTTTCAAACTCTAATATTTCTCCATTTCTATCTCTTATCTCATCCATCACCTTCATGGCTGATAAGTGGTCAATTCCAGGATCTACTCCGATCTCATTAATAATAGTCACTCCATTTTTTAAGGCTTCATTCTCTAAAGCTCGCATTTCAGCAGAGACATAAGATGCAGTCACCATGTTCTTTTTGAAATGTATACAATCTTTAGCAACAGAAATATGCATATGGGCAGGAAGCATAGAAATCACGATATCGGCTTTCTTAATTTCTCCTCTTCTTTGTTCATCGTCTTCCACATCAAATTCAATCGCCTTAGCTCGCTTATTATCTCCAATCTTAGAGGTTGCAAATGCTAAATTTTGATCAGCGACTGTTAATGACCAATCTTCTTTTTCTAAATTTTCGAGTAAGTATTCGATAAGTGATATAGTAGATCTACCTGCACCTATTAACAATATGTTTTTCATATGAATTGTTCAGTTTTTATAATAAGGCTAAATTAATGGTTTACATTTGTCAATATCAAGTGAAGAAGGCTTTAAAAGAGGAATAAAATGAAAAGACAAGCAACAATATACGGTAGTTTCTTAGGTGGTATTGCTGTAATACTTGGAGCCCTAGGCGCTCACGCTCTGGAAGATTTAATATCCGTATCTCAATTGGACAGTTTTAATACAGGTGTAAGGTATCAAATGTACCATGCAATTCTGTTAGTTTCTCTAGGAATGAGTAGCTTAGTAGAAACAAAAGCGTTAAAAACAATTATTAACTTACTAATTATAGGGACTTTAATCTTTTCATTTTCTATCTATTTATTAAGTACAAAAAACATTTCAGGATTAAATTTGGGATTTATCCTAGGACCTTTAACGCCTATTGGAGGTTTGTTGCTCATCACAGCATGGGGCTTATTAGTGAGACTTTTTATTGTTAACAAATCAACAATCAATTAAACCAAGATCACCCTAACGGATAAGCTATGTGCGGAATATGTGGAATAATTGCATTTGATGAAGTGGGTAAACTCCACTTAAAAAAAGTTAGCGATGCCACTGCGCTATTAAAAGAAAGAGGACCTGACGCTGACGGTACAGTAATAGAAGAAAACATAGCTATGGGACATAGAAGGTTATCAATAATTGACACTTCAGCCAATGCTAATCAACCTTTTAATGATGATACTGGAAGGTACACCATTGTCTTTAATGGAGAAATTTTTAATTATCAGCACCTCAAAAGAAAGCTAACCAACAAAGGCTATACGTTTAAAACAAATAGTGATACCGAGGTTTTACTATATATGTTTATCCATTACGGCAAGCGATGTTGCGAGTTTTTAAATGGTTTCTTTGCATTTTCCATCTATGATAGACTATCTAAAACTACCTTTTTAGCACGTGACCGATTCGGTATTAAACCTCTACTCTACTATAGAGATGAGCACCAATTTGCTTGGAGTTCTGCACTCACGAGTTTACTGGCATTTGATATTCCAAAAGAGCTAGATAATAGTTCTTTATACATGTACCTTCAGTTAAATTACCTTCCTCAACCGCATAGCTTTATTAAGTCAGTAAGAAGTTTAGAAACAGGGCATTATGCTACAATTGACTCAGAGGGCAAAATGAATATCAGTAGTTACTATGCTATAAACTCAATCAATCTAAGGACGAAGTCTACCATTGATTATCAATCGGCACAAACCGAGTTGATAGATTTATT
>CBFHZL010000073.1:3375-13451 GCA_965660325.1 uncultured Acidiluteibacter sp. | reverse complement strand
GCCCTTTTCGTTCTGCGGCTTCTCCTACTTTTCGTGCGAAAATGGCACCAAAAATCAGGGCCAGACCCCAATTAAAGAAGGCCATCAGTATGGTTAGAAATGAAACGATTGCTGCAGCCTTGGAAGTAGTGTTGCAATACGTAACAAAAAATTGAATGAATTGGTCAAATGGTTTACTTAGTGCTAAAGCATGGCCTAGTACTAATATCAACATCATTTGTAGGGCAAAGACCATGAGCCCATTATTCCATATTCCTGATTCAAAATAGCCAAAAAGAGTAACCGTCTGATCGAAAAGTGAAACATCGGCTTGATATGAAAATACAAAACCAATACAAAAAGTGACGATGGCCAAGAGCAATGCAATGGTAAAAGGCGCGGGCAACAAGTAGGTGAAAATACGGCTGTATTTTTCTGTAAAACTCATTCGATTTATTTTCAATAAAGATAGTGACTAAAAATTGGATTGGATAAATTAGTGCCTCCAAAATTAGTAGCATGCAAGCAGAAGAAGCAAAAGATAAAATTGCCCGACTCACTAAAGAGTTGAATCAACATAATTATAATTACTATCAGCAAGATGCACCTACAATTTCTGATTATGATTTTGATTTATTGTTGAAAGAATTACAAGATTTAGAAGAGGCTTTTCCTGCCTATGCTGATGATCATTCGCCTACAAAACGAGTAGGAGGTGACATAACCAAGAAGTTTGAAACGGTTACTCACCGCTATCCCATGCTTTCACTCGGCAACAGTTATAATCGGGAAGAACTCACTGATTTTGATGAACGAGTTCAAAAACTAGCGGGAAGGCCCGTAGAGTACGTTTGTGAGCTAAAGTATGATGGAGTTGCTATTGGAATTTCTTACAAAAACGGGAAACTAGAACGGGCAGTCACTAGAGGAGACGGCACCAAGGGAGATGACATCACAGCAAATGTAAAAACCATTCGGAGTATACCACTTCAGTTGCAAGGGAATGATTATCCGGAAGAGTTTGAAATCAGGGGTGAAATTTTTTATCCACTTTCTGTTTTTACAGCAATTAATGAGGGCAGAGAAGCTGAGGGAGAGCCATTATTAGCTAATCCTAGAAATGCGGCATCAGGCACTTTGAAAATGCAAGACTCTGGTGTGGTTGCTCAACGAAAGTTAGATAGCTATTTGTATTATATGCTCGGTGAAGATAAATTAGCAAACCAGCACTTTGAGAGCTTGTCACTCGCTAGAAAGTTAGGTTTTAAAGCACCTGCTGAGGAGAAAAACATGATCGCAAAATGTAACTCCATTGATGAGATTTTTAACTTCATTGATTATTGGGAGGAGCATCGCAATGAATTGGATTTTGAGATTGATGGGATTGTCATTAAGGTAAACGATTACCATTTACAAGAGGAATTGGGTTATACCGCTAAAAGTCCGAGATGGGCAATCGCGTATAAATATAAAACTGCTCAAGCACGAACGCTGCTAAATGAAATTACTTATCAAGTTGGTAGAACGGGTGCTATTACTCCTGTTGCAAACTTGTCTCCTGTGTTGCTTGCAGGAACCACCGTAAAGCGGGCCTCTTTGCATAATGCTGATCAGATTGAAAAGCTCGATGTGCGAGAAGGAGATACTGTATTGGTAGAAAAAGGTGGTGAAATCATACCCAAGATTGTAGGGGTAGACCTTGATAAAAGGCCGGCTAACAGTGAACCCAATCGGTATATTACTAAGTGTCCTGAGTGTGATTCAGAGCTAAGAAGAATTGAGGGAGAGGCACAGCACTATTGCCCCAATGAATGGTCATGTCCGCCGCAGATTAAAGGAAAAATGGCACACTTTATTTCGCGTAAAGCAATGGATATTGATGGGCTAGGAGAGGAGACGGTGCAGCAGCTATATGATGCCGGTTTGATAGGTAATATTGGTGATATTTATTCGCTTACTAAAGCTGAATTGCTTCCTTTGGAGCGAATGGCAGAAAAGTCAGCTAATAATTTGCTAGCTGGTGTAGAAGCTTCTAAAAATGTGCCTTTTGAACGGGTGTTGTTTGCTATAGGGATACGATTTGTAGGAGAGACCGTAGCCAAGAAATTGGCAAAACATTTTCGTTCGATATCGGCGATTCAACGAGCATCTTTTGATGAATTAGTTGCAGTGGATGAAATTGGTGATAAAATAGCAGAGAGTGTCATTAACTTTTTTGCTGAAGAGAAAAACCAAGCGCTTATTGAGCAGCTGAAGGAGGTAGGTTTGCAATTTGAATTAGCCGAGTCAGATGATACTACAGTCTCCAACTTATTGGATGGAAAATCATTCGTTGTTTCAGGCGTATTTGAAAAATTTTCACGAGACGAACTAAAGCAAGCAATCGAGCAAAACGGGGGAAAGAATGTAGGGTCATTATCGGCTAAAACGAATTACTTGATTGCAGGAGATAAAATGGGGCCGGCTAAAAAGGAGAAGGCGGAGAAGTTGGGCATTACAATTATTTCAGAAGATGACTTTATTCAGCTGATTCAGGCTTGATTTGTAAGACTCCATCAATAGATACAATCTCTTCATTGTCTACAAGGTAACGAGCTAAATTTAGTACATCTTCTTTCTTGTGACGTTTTATTTTGTTGGGTAATTCATATATGAGCATGGGTTCTTGAGCGATGGTCTGCTGTATGAGTTGGCTTAGCTCTTTTATTTGTAGCTCGTTTAGGTCGAGTTTATTTTGCTCTAGACAAATATCGCACACTCCGCATCGATGGCTCTCCGTTTCTCCAAAATACTTCAACAGCATGCTTGATCTGCAGCGGGTCTGGCTCGTTACAAAGTCAATTACTGCTTTCATTTTTTGATTGGCTATTTTCTTCCGTTCTGCATAATTTTCGTTCGATATACGCAAATCCTCTATAGCCATTCGTTCGGTTATCAGCGTGAGCTGCGGTAGGCTGCTTTGTTCGATGTAGTCAATTACTTCTAACGTCTTTAATCTATTTAGAAGATCAACAATTGCACCCTTTGATAACTTGGTTTTTTTGGCAATATCAAATTCATTAATATTTGAGAATCCATCAAATAATCCTTCGAAAGAACGTAGTAAGAACCGGATGAACTGATCGTATTTCATATTCGCAACTTGAAAACGATATAAATCTTCCTTGTTTAATAACACCATTATTTTCGATGGAGAATGAAAGTTTTCTGATAAACTGATGTACCCTTCTTTCTCTAAAAACTTAAGGGAATGATATGCTTCAATCGGATGAAAGTTGTAGCGTTTACTAAACGCTGGGAGATCAAATGCAGTTGTTTCGCCTTCACCTGCTCCAACTGGTATTTGCAGAAAGTTAGCCAACGCTTGGTAGCAATTCTTTATCGATTTAATGGGGGGAAACTTTTGATTTAGTTTCTTCTCTAATTCGGTAATCATGCCGCTATGATAGAGCAGTATAGCGTATGCTTTTTTTAAATCTCTACCACCTCTTCCAGCTTCCTGAAAATAGGATTCCAAGGTCTCTGGAATTGCCAAATGCACTACAAATCGTACATCGGGTTTATCGATTCCCATCCCGAACGCATTCGTCGCTACGATGACCCTTGTTTTGTTGGTAATCCAGTTTTGCTGCTTTTCATCTCGCTGCTGATGACTTAAGCCTGCGTGATAAAAGTCGGCGGAGTAGCCATTTCTATTTAGATAAGCTGAGATGGTTTGCGTCTGTTTTCTACTATTGGTGTATACAATACCTGATCCCTTTATTCCTTCGAGTACTTTTTTTAGTCGACCAAGCTGATCATTTTCTTCTTGAACCACATATGCCAAGTTTTTCCGAGCAAAACTTTTTTGAATAATATTTGGCTGTTTAAACGCCAGTTTTTCTTGAATATCAATTGTTACATCAGGGGTAGCAGTTGCAGTGAGTGCCAATACAGGGGCATCAGGGAGCAATGTCCGTAGTTCGCTAATAGTTAAGTAGGAAGGTCTAAAGTCGTATCCCCATTGTGAAATACAATGTGATTCATCTACGGCAATTAAATTGACATTCATCTTTTTAACCCTAGCAATAAAGAGTTCAGTAGAGAGTCGCTCAGGTGAAACATATAGAAACTTATAGTCGCCATAAGCGATATTGTCAAGCGCAATATCAATTTCCCGCTTTCGCATGCTTGAGGTAATTGCAATCGCTTTTATTCCCCGCTTTTTCAGGTTGTCAACCTGGTCTTTCATGAGGGCAATGAGTGGAGAAACTACAATACAAACTCCCTCCATTACAAGCGCCGGAACTTGAAAGCAAATTGACTTTCCTCCGCCTGTAGGCAATAATGCTAAAGTATCTTTTCCATCCAACACCGCCTGTACAATGTCTTCTTGCTTCTCGCGAAAACTCTTGTAGCCCCAATACTTAAGGAGTATTTCTTTTGGTGTCATGGATAAGCGTAATGATCCTTTAAGTTACTATTTTCTATTGACTTTACAGTTTCTCCATTAATATAGAGTAAAGCTGGTGCATGGATTCTATATCTGCTAAATGTACCTTCTCGTCAGGAGAGTGCACATGATCTTCAGCGGCTCCGATAAAGCACCAATCAATAGGGTAAGAAGATTTCTGTAATGCATTTCCATCGCTACCGCCTGCACTTTCTACTTCTAGTTGATAGGGAATATTTGCAGCTCTGGCAATTTCAAGTATACGGTTTAAGTATTTTTTTCTTGGAAGTCCTGAGTCTCTCAAAGAAACGGCTACGCCCTCACCATGTTTTACTCCATCAGTAACCCAAGTGATATCAGAAATTAAGGCCTGTCTAACTTGGTATTTTTCGTATAGGTATTTTCCTAAATATCCTGCTGTACCTCCTCCGGTTTCCTCCCAGCAACTAAATACAATAGCACCATCCGTTAGCGTTTCAGCAACTTTTAGTGCATTCCACATTCCTAGTCGATTGTCGAGATAGCACGACTGCACATATTCTTCATCTAACCTAAAATCACATTTAAAGGTTAGGTTGGTTCCGCGGTCAATAGTTCGATCAAAATCGCACCGAATCGTTTTACCCGATTCATTTTCTTCAACGATTAGCTTGGTTTCTATTTCTCCTTTGCTATCTGCACCTACGAGTAGTGTGTTCTCAATCAGCTGCGGGCCTCCTATTTTTATCAGTTTATTGTCATATCCAACAGTAAAACCAATAGAATCCAAATGAGCATAAATTGCAGTTCTTGGTTTTCCAAAAACGAGTATGATGCAATCTTGAAAATCGTCACCTGCTATAATGGTGGGCGATTGTTTCCATGATTTTTTTGCTTGTTCAATGTAGTTTAATACAAATTCTTTCATCGGCGCTTCATCACCTGATGCAGCCCTTACTTGGCACATTTCTTTTAGTAATTCCATGGTAGTGTATTCAAAAAAAAGTCCCGTGCTTTGCTGTTTGCAGAAGAACGGGACTCAATAATATTTAAAAGTTGTTATTAGCTATTCAGCATCACCGGCATCACTAGCATCAATACTTCTTCGTTATCGTCTTCTTTTTCAACAGGTGTTAAAATACCTGCTCTATTTGGTGCAGACATTTCAAGGTTCACTTGCTCAGATCTCAAATTGGTCAACATTTCCATCAAGAATCTAGAGTTAAACCCGATCTCCATGTCTTCACCTTCATACTGACATGTTAATCGCTCTGTTGCCGAGTTAGCAAAGTCAATATCTTCAGCAGAGATGGTCAATTCACTTCCGTTAACTTTTAATCGAACTTGGTGAGTCGTTTTACTCGAAAAGATAGATACACGCTTAATTGCATTTAAGAAAGCTGATCGTTCTACGGTTAGTTTATTTGGATTCTCTTTTGGTATTACCGCTTCATAGTTTGGGTATTTTCCATCAATTAATCGACATACTAGCGTGGTAGATGCAAATGAAAATAAGGCATTGGTTTCGTTATATTCAACCGATACTTCTTCATTAACAGATCCCAAAACGTTTTTAAGCAAGTTAAGTGACTTCTTAGGCATAATGAATGAAGAGCTTTTGTCGCTCTTTGCATCGACTCTACCATACTTCACCAATTTGTGTGCATCTGTAGCTACGAAAATACTTCCTTCACTGCTCAGTTGAAAAAATACGCCCGACATTACCGGTCTCAATTCATCGTTTCCAGATGCAAAAATGGTTTTTTCAATTGCACTTGCGAGTAAATGTGCTTCCAACTTCATCACTGATGGGTCTTCAATTGCAGGGGTTTTTGGGAATTCAGTAGCGTCTTGTCCGGTTAAGTTATATCGACCAAAGTCAGAGCTAATTTCTATTCCAAAATTTTCTGCAATTGTAAATGTAAGTGGCTGCTCAGGAAATGCTTTAAGCGTATCTAATAACAATTTCGCAGGTATAGCAATCATCCCACTGTCTTTAGCCTCAACAGCTAGTTTAGTGGTCATCGTAGTTTCTAGGTCTGAAGCGGATATAGTAACCTCATCTTCATTGATCTCAAATAAAAAGTTATCTAAAATAGGAAGTGAGTTATTGCTACTTAATACACCAGATACAATCTGTAATTGTTTGAGTAGTGCCGAACTTGATACAATAAATTTCATGTATAAAAATTATAGTTTTTGACTAAAGCAAATTTATAAGTTTCTCTAAAAAACTAGGGTAAAACTTACCATTACTTATTAACAGATTCAGGGTCTAGGATGGCTTCAGATTTTAATACTTGATCAAATAAAAAGTTCTGAATTACAAGTGCTCGTCCTTCATTGAGTGTGCTTTTAGCATACAAGCGTTCGTTGTGATAAACCAGCATCTGACCTTTTAAATCTTTCGCCCCTTTTCTCACAGGCATGTAATACGCCCAAAGTTGTTGCTTATGACCATCCATATGCTCAAGAGTTAACTCAAACTGTGCTTTACTTGAAAAGATTGAATCAATAATGGCGTCTTCTGTTTTCACATCCTCATATTCATAAGCAAGCTTAGACGCACGCTTAAAATAAGGGATAGCAACTTCAAAACTTACCGGTTGGCTCTCTTCTGTTTTAAGATTGGTATACGTAAATTTGTTATCACCAAAGTGTTCTATGCTAAACTCGTTTTGCACTTTAGAAGGACTTTTAACTGTAATTTTTCTGATTTCTTTTGGTGGCATTTTCAAAGCAATTGGATCTTTCCACAATTCCTCTTTCAAAAAAAATCGACTAGTCAAGTAGCCATAGTTGCTTGGTAAGTGCGTTACCATGGGTCTGCTAGATTTTATGCCATCTTTTTCGAGTAACATATAGGTGCCCATATTGCTAGCCGTAGGGTCCCCAACATACCAAATTTTTTCAGGTTCGCCACTAGACTCTTCAGTAAAAATCTCCACTTTGATGCCAGAACTAGACATTCTTTTTATCACCCCTTTCGCATAAAAATCAGCTACCGGGTTAAGGACTTGGATCTGTTTAAATGTTTTTAAAATTAGGTTAACTGCATCTGGTCTTGCATTAATTCCATCATTGACAATCCAACCTTTCTCCTTCCTTTGCAAGGTAGTAGTTTGATTAAGCGTCGAAATCTTAACTTTAACAACAGCTGATGTGTCTTCTATAGCAAAATCAGTGTACTCTTCTCCGAGTGTCTTTTTGTCGTCGGTCGTGTAAATATAATACGCGATGCCACCTAAAACGAGCGCTGCAATAAGTAATAAAATATTCTTTTTCATAATTAGTGTTTCGTGTATTTTCTTTTTCTGTAGTAAAAGATGACTCCACCTAAAAGCAGAATAAGCAGTATTGGTGTAGCAATGTTGATGGTTTGCCACATCAATCGTTGTTTCTTCACTTTTTCTTTGTCCAGCAGTCGAATAGTTAGTGACTTGGAATTTGTTAACATTAATCCACTATCGTCAATAAGGTAATTGATACAGTTTAAGATAAAATCTTTGTTGGCATACAGCTTTTTAGTAAAGCGATCAAAACCTAGTGCATAGTACTCTTTAGTGCTTTCTTTTACGTAGTTTCCAATAACATCACCGTCACCGATTACAATCATTTTAGTCGGTTTACTACGTTCTCTATACTTCATTAATGGGTTATCTGCAATTAACTTGGTTACCCTGTTTTTGTATACCGATTCGAATTCTCCTTCGAGCAAAGCAGCCACAGGAACGTTTTGCTGGTTGTATTGGCTTTTCTGTGCCTCAAACTTTACCATATCTAGGCTGATTCTTGTTGGAGCCCTTACCACCTTGGTGTATGGAGAGGTTTCCAGAAGCACCGTTCGCTGAATTTCATCATTACCTACTAAGTCTAGTGAGTTTACAAATTGTCCTCTAATTGCGTCTAGTCCCTTAGTTATCGGGTGTTTGGATTGTTGTAAAAATAAGGGGTAGAAATTCCAAGGGAAGAGGTCGGTTTTGATCTGATTTCCCATAGCTCCAGTAACAATTGGGATAGGAGCGGACTGAATGTCTTGCACCAAATCTTTATTTACTCGAATACCATAACGAAACAATTGATCATCTAAATTTAACTGCTTGCTCGTCGCTAGTGTAACATTGGTCGTTTTAAGACTATCCATTTCAGCAGTTACCTGATCAATCAGCCAAAGTACCTTGCCACCATACATAATGTGTTGGTCAATGATGTATTTATCTTTCTCACTGTACGCTTCTTGTGGTTTAGCGATTACTAGTAAATCATATTTGTTTTGTAGAAACACACTCGTTGAATCCTGTCCAAAGCGAGCTGTTATCGCATCAATATTTCCATTTAAATCTACATAATCAACGATGTAGTAATCTTCAAGGGTTTTGGCAATGTCCGCTGTGTGGAATTTATCTAACTCTCCATGGCCTTGTATGAAAGCGATCTTACTTTTTGTAATCGAGGAGATTTTTTTTATGCCTGCTGCAATTTCATACTCTAGTGCTTCTATAGATTGGTTGAGCATGACTTCGGGTGAAGCACCTGTAGAGCTTTTTAATAGCTGCATCGACAGCTCTTGCCCTTTATAGCTAATTATCGCTCCAGGCCAAATCATTTTATTGGATATGCCACTTTCCTCTCGCACTTCTAGATCGGTAGGGCGAAGGCCTAATTCATAAAGTATTTTATAAACTTTATCGCGTTCTTTTTGATCTGGATTTTCGGACGGATTGATAAATTCATATTCAATTTTACCATCGGAGTAGGCCCTAAATTCATCAAGCATCTCTTTCGTCTCATCTCTCAATCGCTTAAATCCTGCAGGAAAGCTCCCTTCTAGGTAGACTTTGAAGTAAACGATTTCTTCTAAATCTTCTAAGAGCTTTTTAGATGGCTCAGAAATGGAATATCGTTTTTCAGAAGTAAGGTCAAATCGCGTGAATATGCTTGACCCAATATAATTAACAAGCAGTATCACGACAAACCATATAAGGAGGTTTGTTAAGTCAGATGCTTTTCGTTTTACGGTTTTATTGTTCGTCTTTTTCGCCATTTTCTTTACCATTTACGACTTGATAAAACTGTTTTTGTAATCAAAATGAACAGGGTAATGATACTGATAAAGTAGAGTACATCACGTGTATCAATTACTCCTCTGCTCATCGAATTATAATGCTCGCTGATGCCGAGCTTAAGAATTAATAAATCTACAGGTCCAAATAATGAAAGAGAACTCACAAATTCAAAACCGATGTAAATGAAGAAGCATAAAAAGATAGCGACGATAAATGAAATGATTTGATTCTCTGTAATCGAGGAAGCAAAAATGCCGATGCTAACAAACCCTGAAGCTAAGAATAGCAATCCAATGTAAGAGCCCCACATGGCGCCCAGATCAATATTTCCAACAGGACTGCCTAAAAAATAAACACTTCCAAAATAGACCAAGGTAGGTAGTAGCGATATAATCACCAATAGCACTCCAGCAAAATACTTAGAAAGAATAATTTGCAAGTCGGTTAGAGGACGTGTGAGTAAAAATTCGATGGTTCCTGCTTTCTTTTCATCGGCGAACGAACGCATAGTAATGGCAGGAATTAGAAACATAAATACCCATGGAGCTACAGCAAACAGTGTATCGATGCTCGAATACCCGCTATCAAGCACATTGTTATTTCCCGGAAAAATCCACATC
>CBFHZL010000073.1:0-3366 GCA_965660325.1 uncultured Acidiluteibacter sp. | reverse complement strand
GGAGCTACAGCAAACAGTGTATCGATGCTCGAATACCCGCTATCAAGCACATTGTTATTTCCCGGAAAAATCCACATCAGTAGCCCGATGGTTGTAAGAAAAACAATGATCACAATGTATCCAATCAGTGATCCCAAAAAACTTTGTATCTCTTTCTTTAAGAGGCTTCTCATAAATTCTTGAATTGCAAATTGGTTAAAGGCATCAAAAATAATTAATTTAAAACTTGTTTTGGCGTTAAAAGGTCTTAATTATAGCGGATGATTAAACTACTGAAAACGCTGCTTGATAGCGCTCAAACCTTATATTTGCTTGACCGAAATAAATAGCCATTATGAGAGTATTAAAATTTGGTGGAACCTCCGTAGGTTCTGTTGAACGGATGAAGACAGTTGCACAGTTGATTGCAATGGAGGAAGATACTATTGTGGTATTGTCTGCCATGAGCGGCACCACCAATAGTTTGGTAGAATTTGCTAATTATCTGCATCAGAAAAAAAGTGATGTGGCCACTGATTTATTAGCAGGACTTCATGAGAAGTATAAACAGACCGTAGAAGAGTTATACGAGACAGACGCGTATAAACAATCGGCAAATGAGTTGCTCTCCTCTCATTTTAATTATTTGAAGCAGTTCACGATGGATTCCTTTACTGTTTTTGAAGAAAAGGCAGTTTTGGCACAAGGAGAATTAATTTCTACCGCACTTTTTCAATTGTATTTGCAAGAGATTGGCCACCCATCAGCATTATTGCCTGCGTTAAATTTCATGCGGATTGATAAAGAAGATGAGCCGGATCAATTTTACATAAAAGAAAATCTGAGACGTGAATTAGCCGCACACTCTTCGGTGAATTGCTTTATTACACAGGGATTTATCTGTCGAAATGTATATGGAGAGATCGATAATTTAAAACGAGGAGGAAGTGATTATACCGCCTCTATTATCGGTGTAGCTGCAGGGGCTAAAGAGGTGCAAATTTGGACCGATATAGACGGGATGCATAATAACGATCCGCGGATAGTTGATAAAACAAGCCCAATTGAGCAGTTGTCATTTGATGAAGCTGCTGAGTTGGCTTATTTTGGAGCGAAGATACTTCACCCATCGAGCATTAGGCCAGCTAAGGAAGCCAATATTCCGGTACGCCTGAAAAGTACCGTACAACCCGATGCAGAAGGAACGCTAATTACAGCAAAATTATCCGGAGAAGGAATTAAAGCTATTGCTGCGAAAGATGGGATTACAGCGATTAAAATAAAGTCAGGTCGTATGTTGCTTGCCTATGGCTTTTTACGAAAAGTGTTTGAGATTTTTGAGAGCTATAAGACGCCAATTGATATGATTACGACTTCTGAAGTAGCTGTTTCAGTGACCATTGATGATACCACATATCTTGACAAAATACTCACCGACTTGAATGAGTTTGGAACAGTAGAAGTGGATCACGAGCAAAGTATTGTCTGCATCGTAGGTGATTTTACAAGCCCTAGGACTGGTATTGCTAACCAAGTATTTGAAGCGTTGAAAGAGACGCCCATTCGAATGATATCATATGGAGGCAGCAATCATAATATTTCATTATTAATTAACTCAAGTGAGACAAAGAACGCTTTGCAGGCACTGAATAACCACTTATTTTAATGGGAGTAATCAACGATAAACTATTTGTAGACCTAGCAACTCCTTTTTATTATTATGACGAGGAGGTTTTGACAGACACATTAAGTCAGCTGGTTGCGGCATCCAATAAGCATCATTTTCATGTGCACTATGCCCTAAAAGCGAATGCGAATGATCGAATATTACAGCATATTAAAGCTGCAGGGTTAGGAGCTGATTGTGTTAGTGGAAATGAGGTAAAACAAGCACTGGCCGTAGGATTTTTACCTGAGCAAATTGCGTTTGCCGGAGTAGGTAAAACCGATGAAGAAATTGAAATCGGATTGGCTCATGACATTTTTAGCTTCAATTGCGAATCCACTCAAGAATTAGAAGTTATCAACGAGCTGGCCAAAGAGAAAGGAAAAGTAGCACGGGTAGCCATTCGTATAAACCCGAATGTAAATGCTAAAACGCACAAATACATAACCACAGGCCTAGAAGAAAATAAGTTTGGAATAAATCCGTGGGAATTTGAAAAGGTATTGGAGGTTTTAGATGAATCCGCTAACCTTAGGTTAGTTGGACTTCATTTTCATATCGGATCTCAAATTACAGATTTGGATGTGTTTAAAAGCCTTTGTATTCGTGTAAACGAGATTCAAGAATGGTTTTTGTCGCGACAAATACTCGTAGAGCATGTAAATGTGGGTGGTGGTTATGGTATTGATTATACGCATGTAGAAGAAAATCTCATTCCTGACTTCGAAGCATTCTTTCAATTGTTTGCCGACTTTTTAGCACTGAAACCTGGGCAGCAATTACATTTTGAGCTGGGTAGAGCGGTGACAGCGCAATGTGGCTCGCTGATATCAAAAGTGTTATACATTAAAAACGGACAGAACACCAACTTTGCAATTTTGGATGCAGGAATGACGGAGCTTATCCGGCCTGCATTGTACCAATCAGCACATTTGATTCAGAACATTTCAAACACCACTAGGGGGAAGGAGCAGAAGTATGATGTAGTGGGGCCAATTTGCGAGTCTTCTGATTGCTTTGGAAAAGCCATTTCACTGCCTGAAACCCGCCGCGGTGACTTAATGGCGATAAGAAGTGCCGGTGCTTACGGTGAAGTAATGAGTTCTGCCTATAATCTTAGAGATAGAGCTAAAGCATTTTATAGTTCGGATTTAGAGTAATTAAATTAGCATAATATCAATAGCTGGATCAATTTTTAATTCATTTACTAAATGTTTATTCAAAAGGGCATCTCGATACACCGCCTATCAGCGGCACTCGATGACCTTTTAAAACCATACCACTATAACGGTCGGCAATCATCTGAGGTTCTAATAGAATATCGAGAGGCACTTTCAATTGATCCATTATTACATTAAAAAGTTGTTTCATTAAACAGGTGTTAAAATTACTCCCTTACTAATTTCAATACCTGTTTCGAATTACTGCCAATGATGGTTAGAAAATAAACACCACTTTTTACTTCCTGTAAATTGATGGGTTGCTGAATGGCATTCATGTCTAAGGAAATTGTTTTTACTACTTTACCGCTGATATCTATGAGCAGAGCTGTATTGTTAACCGGTTTGCCGATTAAGTTGGTAAACCCATTGGAAGGGTTGGGGTATACCAACACCCCATTTTCTGCTTTAATAAAATTTTTGTTTTCTTCTTCAATTCCCACAAGAACGCCTTTATCACACGGTAAATCATAGCGGGCTAAAAACACATCATTACTACCA
>CBFHZL010000072.1:304-13544 GCA_965660325.1 uncultured Acidiluteibacter sp. | reverse complement strand
TTTTCCAAGATCATACATGATGGTTAAGAAAATCAACTCCTCATCTAAGATACTATAGGTAATGTCATTGCCAGATGGATCCAACACAGAAAAGTCAGTAATTTTCGCAACATCGCCTTCTTCAACAAGCACACTTTCGGTGCTTACCCATTCCCAATTATCATCATCCCATGGGTAATTTTCTTGGGTAAATTCTTTCTCTTCCCCCGTAGACTTATTTCTATAAGTTAATATATTCTCATAAACCGGCTGCACAGCATCTTCAGGCAATTCCATTTGGTCAGGAATATTTTTTCCTACCGCATAGGGTCTAAAGTCTCTTTGAGGTAAATGCCTCACACAGTTAACTGAAAACACAGTGCTGCTGATGAGTGAAACCAATACAGCAACTGCAGCTTGTTGCTGTTTGTTGATTAAAAACATCAACAAACTTCCTCCTAACACAAATCCAGTAAGGATCAAAGGAAACTCCCAATTCAACTGATAGGATAAAGCCCCCATCACCACAACAGAGATAATAAAATAAACTAGCGCAGGACGGAAAGTTGTAAGGGGTTCGATCACATTCCTCTTCACGAAAAGAATAAGTATGAGCGCCAATAAAATTAAATCTTTGTAGAATGACTCCCACGGAGTAAGCGGAATAGCATCTCCAAAACAACCACATGATCGGACAATTTCAAATACTGCTGATGCGAAAGTTAATACGGTAAAGAACAAGATCATCGCAAGTAATACCCAGCTCACTTGTTTCATTTTGTAACCTACCAAAACCGCTACACCTAGCACGATTTCAACGATACAAATCGCTGCGGCTAATGGCATAGCAATTTCAATTAGCCAATCCCAATTGGTTCCAAACTCCTCAAAATACTCGATTAATTTATAGGAAAAACCTAAAGGGTCATTCGCTTTTACAACGCCTGAAAAAATAAAAAGGTTACCAACAAACAGTCTTGAAAAATGCAGTAAAAATTTCATGGTGTAATAATTAATTAGTGGTTACTTCATCCATTTTAATCAACGCAAAAACTGCGTAATTAATCATATCTAAATAGTTAGCGTCAATACCTTCTGATATCAACGTTTTACCTTTGTTGTGTTCAATTTGCTTAATTCGAAGAATTTTTTGGAGAATTAAATCTGTCAGTGAACTAATTCTCATCTCTCTCCATGCCTCATCATAATCATGATTTTTATTCATCATTAAACTTTTGGCGGTTTCCGCATAGTGATAAAAAAGCCCTTTCAATCGCTCTTCTTCCACGTGAAGCTCTTCCGAAACTCCTAATTCAAGTTGAATCATGGCCATAATTGAATAATTCACCAAAGCAATAAATTCGGGCTCTACCCCTTCATCTACTTTGCTCATACCCTTTTCCTCGATGCTTCTAATTCGCTTTGCTTTAATGTATAATTGATCAGTTAAAGAACTGGTTCTTAAAATACGCCAAGCAGTGCCATAATCTTTACTTTTTTGACCAAAAATGTCAAAGCATTTGGTTATAATTGAATCGTATTGTTCCGATGTTTTATTCATTCTAAAATCTATTATGAGCTCTCCTTTTAAAGACCCGAAAGATACTGTTTTTCCAACAAATTTGACCATAAACTGCGGCGGTAATTTGGTTGATTTATCCACACCTAAAGTGATGGGAATTGTTAATATAACGCCAGATTCATTCTTTGAAAAAAGTCGGGTAAATGGAGCAAACGAACTTCTAGCACAAATCAACCAACATTTAGAAGAAGGAGCCACATTTATCGACCTCGGAGCAATGAGCACGCGCCCTGGATCAAAAGAAATTAGCCTCGAGGAAGAAAAAGGGCGACTCTTGCCTGCGCTCAAATTGGTAAAAAAAGAGTTCCCCAACACCCTCATTTCAATCGATACTTACCGTTCGGTAATTGCACACGAGGCAATCAATGAGGGAGCACATCTGATCAATGATATTTCAGGCGGTAAGTTTGATGACAATATGTTTAAAACCGTTGCAAAATTATCCGCTCCTTACATTATGATGCACACCTTAGACAAACCAGAATTCATGCAAATCAACCCCAACTACAATGATGTAGTTTCGGATGTTACTAATTTCTTTACCAGTCAATTACAGCAATTACATCAACTAGAAGTTAAAGATGTAATTCTCGACCCAGGATTTGGTTTTGGTAAAACATTAGCACACAATTTCACCATCCTAAAACACTTTAATGAATTTAATGCGCTTGGGTGTCCATTACTAGCAGGAGTTTCTAGAAAAGGTATGATTTGGAAACTTCTGAAGACCACTCCTGAGAATGCATTAAACGGCACTACGGTGGCTCATACTTTGGCACTTCAAAATGGTGCAAAAATTATTCGCACACACGACACCAAACCTGCTATAGAAGCCATTAAAATGGTTGAATTCTATCAGCAGCAATCATAATTTGCAGCGATAAGTAACTGCAATAGGAAGAGTAAATCGGAACAAAAGTGATAATATTGCAATTATATTTTCCATAGACTCCAACAACGAACATGTTGAACATTTATCCCCTCTTATTTATCAGTATTCGCTGGCTCGATGTGTTGGACATCTTTTTAGTAGCGCTTCTAATGTACCAACTGTATAACCTTCTAAAAGGAACCGTTGCTATTCGAATTTTACTCGGTATACTTTCGTTGTACCTCTTGTGGAAATTAGTAGAAGCACTAAAAATGGAGCTCTTAGATGAGATCCTTGGGCAGTTTATTGGTGTAGGAGTAATTGCCTTGATTATTGTGTTTCAGCAAGAAATTAGGCGTTTTTTATTGATTGTCGGAAACAGAAGCATTTTATCACAACCTAGGTTAAGAAAGCGATTTGGAAATTGGAAATGGTCTGAAGACAAGACGGTTTCGCTCAACACAAAAGCCATTATAAAAGCCTGTTTTAACATGTCGAAAAGTAAAACAGGCGCATTGATTGTCATTTCAAAAGATGCCGAACTCAAGTACCACTCATCTACGGGAGACAGCATTAATGGAGAGGTCACCTCCAACCTACTAGAGACTATCTTTTTTAAGAATAATCCCATGCACGATGGGGCAGTGATTATTCATAACAATATCATAAAAGCAGCCAGGTGCATCTTGCCTGTATCTGATAACCCTAAAATACAAGATAAATATGGGTTACGACACCGAGCTGCTGTTGGAATTACCGAAAACTCCACAGCGATAGCAATAATTGTCTCCGAAGAAACAGGAGAGCTGTCTTTTTGTAAGGACGGGAATTTAAAAACCCGCCTAGATATTGACACATTAAAGTCAATACTAGAGCGGGAAAATAAGGACTAAGCTCCTTGCTTGTTCTTTGCTTCAAACTCTTTGATTAACTCATCAGGAGTTTTACCAAGATTTTGTAAAGAATATTTTGCATCATCAGCCATTGGATGCTCAGGATAATCTACTAAAAACTTTTCGTAGGCTACTTTTGCATCATCTAATCTTCCAAGGTTATTTTCATAAATAAACCCTTGTAAAAATAATGCAAATGGTCGTTTTTCATACTCAGGATAGTTGTTGAACACCTTCTGATAAAGTGCCAATGCTCTAGGGGCCTGATTCATTCCTAAACTTACTTCAGCACCCTTAAAAATCATATCAGCGCTTTCTTCAGCATCCGGGTATTGCTCACCATACATCACATAACCATCAATCAGCATATTGGCTTTGGTAACATCCATTGTTCCATCATCCTTAAAAACCATTCCTTCAAACTCATTTACTTTAGCCAACAACCCTTCTTGATCTAAGCCATCAAATGGATTTACATAAGACTGTTCTTGCTCCGTTTCGGTAGCGGCTTCCTCTGCCTTTTCTGGCTGATTACATGCAAACAATCCTGCGGCTAGGCAGGCAATAAGTACATTTTTTTTCATGGTTTTACTTTTTTGGAAATTTCATTCTATAATTTACACTAACGTTACCCTTACTAATATTATTGAGTCGTTTTTTTAATAAAGTTCGTTTCAATGGCAACAAATGATCGGTAAATAAAATACCTTCAATATGATCATATTCGTGCTGAATAATCCGAGCAGCTAAGCCATCATACTCTTCTTCTATTAAATTCCACTCCCTATCATAGTACTCTATGGTAATCTTTGGATGACGATTCACATCTTCTCGAACGCCCGGAATACTTAAGCAACCCTCGTTAAAAGCCCATTCCTTCCCTTCTTCTTCTACAATGATTGGATTGATAAATACCTTTTTAAAATCTTTCAACGACGGCTCTTCCTCTTCGAATGGGGATGCATCAACAACAAACAAACGAACAGATTTACCGATTTGAGGAGCAGCTAATCCCACTCCCTCAGCATTATACATGGTTTCCCACATATCATCAATCAGTTTTTGTACCTCAGGACTGTCTTTTTCGATGTCTTCGGCTTCCTTCTTCAATACAGGGTCGCCGTATGCTATTACTGGTAAAATCATAAAACAAAAGTAATAAGTCTACTTAAAATTGAACTAAATTTTTAAATAATTTGCTTCTATTTCTTGAAAATTAAACTTCCCAATCATCTCTTCGACTAGATTTAAATCAAATGACTCCAAATCTCAAAGGACTGCTCTTGTTCTTTACTTGATCGCTCTAATCGCTGAGCGACATGCTTTTTATAATACACGTCTTCCGTAGGCCTTAGAAACATTTCCTCCAAAGCTCCATAATTTCGTTGTACACCTAGCACTATTGTCTCCTCCTTAAAATATTCGCACCATTTGGCTAGATCTGCACCTGCTTTGTAGCCATTAACGGTAAGTATTTCATCGTTTACACCAATACCCGCCTCTTCTGCAATAGAATCAGGATAGACCGCAACTACTTTTAAAGATCCATTTACCTCAGCCACTTTCAACCCGAGATAAGCCTCTACAAAATTGTCTGCAGGCAAAACGGAGTAACTAAGACCCAGAAATGCAAGCGACGCTTGCAACTCTTGGGCGTAATCAGCAGCGCCATTAATGTACTTGTTTATAAAGTCGGTGAAATCCTGATCAGCAACCTTATTGACTGTATTGAGGTAGTCTGCTTCACTAATCCCTTTATTCTTTAAATAAAAGTCTTCGTGGAATATGCGCATCACATCGTCAAAACTTTTCTGATGATTGGTAGCTTTTCGAATCTTAGCATCTAGCATGAGCGTGCACAATGCACCTTCGGTATAAATAGATGTTTTACGGTTCGGCACTCCGGCAACATAACCATCTAACCATGTATCATAAGAAGAATCTGCTACGGATAGGTTCGCAATACCTGGGTTGTTAAAATGACGATCAAGTAATTGATTCAAGGTCTTAAAGTAATCATCTAGGGTAAAAACACCGGATCGAAGCAGCATTACATCACCATAAAGGGTGGTCGCTCCCTCAGACAAATAGCCCAATCGGCTGTAGTTTTCTTTGGCGTAATCATACGGCCACATTTCAATCGGTCGAATACGCTTCACATTCCACGTATGGAAAAGCTCATGAGAACTCACGCCCAACAACTCATCGTACATGCCACCTTTCTTCATCACGTCATAAGAAGGACCCAACAAACATACGGTAGAGTTGCTATGCTCTACGCCATGATATGCTCTATGCGGTAAAATCTGAAAAATAAAGTGATACTCCGGTGTTGGAAACCCTCCAAACAATTCCATTTGCTTTTCTGTAAAAGGAATAAAGTCACTTTTCAATTGTTCAAAGTCTGGTTTACATTCTCCCTGAAACCAAAGGTAAAAAGTTGTTCCTCCTACGTTGTAAGTGTCTTTTTGTAATGAATTTGATGCCACAAGCGGACAATCCACCAATTCATGAAAGTCGCTCGCTTCAAAAGCAAAACCTCCCAATGCTTTTAATCCACAAGCTACTTTGTAGTCTTCCGGAAGCTCCAACTGCAGTTCACAAACCTCATCCATTCTATTGGGTACGTATAGAAAACAGTTGACACCATTGATGTACAGTTGAGAAGCATCTAAAAAGGTAGAACCTGCATTAAGTTCATTTGCAAAATAATTGTATTTCACAACAACCGTTTTCGCACCTTGTGTTTCCACTTCCCACAAATCTTTGGTTACCTTTTTTGAAGGCAACAGATTTCCATCACCATCGAAAGCATTCCACTTTTGAATATTCTTAGCAAAGTTGGCTAACTCATAACGTCCCGGCCGCCAAGCAGGCAACTGAAACTGTAACGTAGACTCCTCCACGTTATTCACTTCTAATTCAATATCAATATAATGGGTGTTCGGTTGCTGATAAGAAACGGTGTATTGCATAATTATTATCGATTTTGCTCGAAATTAGAGATTATCTATCACTGTTGCTCAACAGAATTATTAAAATATCTCAAATTAGAGTGAAATGCAATACGGGGGAATCTAAAAAGTCACGATTGGATTAATCAAATCAAATGGGCAATTTTAAAGACGATTGGTTTCATTCCAATTCAAGTACATTCTATAAAAAATCTACTTCAACTAAATTAAGCTCCTCCTTAAAGTGGCTTAAATAGGCTTGTTTTATCTGAATTAAGAATGTAACGATTACCGTTGTTGAACTAGTTTTTTGTTTGTTCGCTGTTATCCTTTAATTGGAGAACAAATCTCAATTAGGAATCCATTATTGTCCCTAACATACCCTACTTTTTGTCCCCAAGGCTTTTCAGTCAAGGGCTCAAATTCAGTCGCTCCCATTTCGAGTGCTTTCTTAAAGTCCAATTCAATATTTTCGGTAACGAACGCCATTTCCACACCAAAAGGTTTTTCAGTTCCGTTGGTTTTCACAAATCCGCTTTTGAAGTTAGAATTCCCCAAACCGATTGACGCGAAAGCGATGGTTGTTTCCCCTGAAATCAATTCTCCGTAATCATTTTCAGGTGTTACGAATTTCTGCTGAAATCCAAATGCCTTTTCGTAAAATTCAATCGTTTCCTTTACGTTCTGAACGTAAATAATTGTATACCCGTATTTCATAATGGTTGTGTTTTAGGTTGCGCCCAAATATGTTGCGCAGTGAGGTAAGTAAAGATACAATTTGCTTGCCTGACGGTAAGGCAGGCTAAAAACTAAATAGTACATAAATTAAAATAAAATACTGATTAATAATTAACTATAAAGAGTATTAGCGGTTCGGCATTTTTTCGTTCATATTTGTCTCTTGTAAGTTATTACCAAACATAAAAAGAAAAAGTTCAACATTTTCACTTTCTGTATTCATGTCTATTGCAATTTGGTTTGCAAGCCTTAAAAAATCTAGATACTTTTTTTCTGCATTATCATAGCGAATGTTATTTAACTCTTGAAAATTAGAATATCTTTCACTTGCAAAAACGTCAATAAGTCTTTGGTCAAGGATTAAGCAAGGTCTATCATTAAACGATAATTTGAAAAAGTATAGTAGTTTGCTATAGGTTGAAAGTCCAAGCCCTGCCACATTTTTAAAGATTAGTATCAATTCTTGAAAGTCAGTGTCTGTAGGATTAGGTTTTGATTTTAAATTCGATATAGCATTTTCAATTGTGTCAATATGTTTGAGGATATTCACAAAATGATTTCCTCGCATTCCTGATGTATAACCCCAATAAGTCGTTTTTAGAATAACCTCCCTAAGGTCAATTGTTTCAAAAATATCTTGTCGGCTAATTGTTAAAGTCGGGTTAGAGTCAAATAATTTGTCATTAAGTTGTTCTAGCCAACTAATTTCTTTTTCAGCTCTTAACCAAGTCGTCCGTTTTGTCGTGAAACACTGTTGTTTAGTGGGTAAGTTTGAAATTAATTTTCTATAGCTGTCAATGTTCATTGGAGATGTCTTTTTAGCTGTTTGTTAACGATTAGTGTAAAATGCGTTTTAATGCATTTTTACACAATCTTGTAGAAAGTTTTTATTCAATTCCCCACCGAAGATAAAAAGCGAAAAAAGGGTCAGTTACATGAAGTATTCTTTCTTCTTTTTCCCAATCAATCACGGGTGTTGATGACTCATCGGAAGCTGCGATTTGAGACATTTTATCCAAGACTCTTGTTACTTCATGAGCTTGTGGTTGTGTTCCAGAACTAACTTCTCTTATTGCAGCTCTCAAAGTTTCATAATCAATTGTGTTCAGACCAGGTCGCAAATGAGCAAGCGCATGGAGAACTAAACCATATATATCAGTTGTTGTTCCATTACTTAATTCTCTTTGAACCCTATCAGCTCTTTGTCTTGGTCCTTTACTTAACTTATCAAAAATTACTTTACCTGTATTCAGAGACACGGTTTTGAAAAGTTGTCCTGTATCAATTGAATCAATTATAACTTTATAATCTACTGTCTCCTTAATACCCTTGATGTTGCAAATCTCACGGCAAAACTCCTGCATTAGGTGCGGGCTACCGATTGCTTCTGATGCAAGTTCATCAACTATCTCTGATGAGAGCTCGCAGTTAAGAAGTGGAAATCCTACTTTTGGGATTTCTACTAACTCATGTTCTTCCCAAGGTGGAACAGAGATAGTTTCAATTCTTCCTGTCATTTCTCTTTCAACTTTAACAGCATCTAATCTTCTATGAGGAATAGCTATAAAGATAACTGGTAGCCCATCAAAAATAAGAGCTTTAACAGCTCTTACGACTTTAGCTTGCTGCTCTCTAGGTAAGTAGTGGAAATCGTCAATAATTAAAGGCTTTTTGCTCTCTCTTAAAACTTGTAGTGCTATTGTTTTGGGATTTCCTTTTCTGGATTTTATATTTCCTTTTCCTTTTTTTGAAGCATGTGAAGCAGAGGCCTCTCCTTTGAGTTTAAATAATAACATTTGTTTCTCAGCTCCTACCTTTATATCACCTTGAGTCGTCTTATCTTTAGACTCTGAAACAATTTCATCCACGTATGTGTCCAATTGCTGAACAATTTCTAGCCAAAAATCTTGTTCGGAGGAGAACGAACCGCCATCGAACCAAATTGTCTCATTTTTCGGAAATATTTTATTTGTTAAAACTGTTTTACCCGACTTAGTTGAACCTGTCATCATAACGAGTTTACACAAGTAATCCTTCGCATCTTCTAATGAATCTTCTAGCTTTAAATCTTTTCGTGGATTGTAAGTCAAAATTGGCTGACCTCCTGGTATAAATACTTGTCTTGCTCGATATTTGTTCTTTTTATTAAATATTACCATAGATTTGATTTAATTCTACAACAACAGTATAACTACAATTACACTTATATCGCTTATAACTGCAAGTGTTTTTAATGTCTAATTAATCTTTGTCTAAGATAAGAGAAATGGAGATACAAATGGGTAGACTGTTGAAAAGTAATGGTATAAAGGTAAAGGTTAGGCCCCGAAAAAGGAAAAATGTACCCAATTGCTATAAACGAAAAAAGCTCTTCATTTCTGAAGAGCTTTTCGCGGTCTGGACGAGACTCGAACTCGCGACCCCCTGCGTGACAGGCAGGTATTCTAACCAACTGAACTACCAGACCGTTTATCTTTGGTAACTTTCATTTGCTGTTGGGACGACAAAAGTACTAATACTTTTCTTTTTGAAATCACTTTTGATTAAAAAAAAGTGAAAATTATTTCATTTTATTTCTTCGCACCAAATATGGAAATAGTATTTGATTGAAACCCTTACTGATATCGGCTTCCACGAAATCTATTCCATACTGAATACACTTCAAACGTAATGCTTTTTCACGCTTTTTTACTTCCTCCACATAGCGTTCTTTTACTTCGGTAGAGTTTAGTTTTACCTCTTCCCCACTTTCTAAGTCAATAAATTTATACGGCCGATTACCAAAATCGAAGGCCAACTCCTTTTGATGATCCATGACATGAAACAAAACCACCTCATGTTTATTGTGCTTTAAATGTTGTAGCGCTGAAAACAGTTGCTCTTCCTGATCGGTATCATCAATCATATCACTAAAGATGATAATCAAAGAGCGCTTATGCACCATTTCAGCAATTTGGTGCAAAGCCGAAACCGTAGCTGTTTTTACATTTTTTGAAGGTGCATTCAACAAGCGCTCCATTTCTGCTATAATCAACTGCTGATGCCGCAAGCTAGATTTATTGTCCGTATGAAAGTCCAACTGTTCATTAAATGTACTTAAACCAAAAGCATCCCGTTGCTTCTTAAGCAGCTCCATTAGCGCAGCTGCTGCATAAATGGAGAACTTTAGTTTATTATAACCGTCCTTCTCTACCACTTCAGGAAAATACATGGACGAGCTGGTATCAATGACAATTTGACAACGCAGATTCGTTTCTTCTTCGTACCGTTTCACAAACAACTTGTCTGTTTTTGCAAACAGCTTCCAGTCGATATGCTTGGTCGACTCTCCCTTATTATATAGGCGATGCTCTGCAAACTCTACTGAAAACCCATGAAAAGGGCTTTTGTGTAATCCCGTAATAAAACCCTCTACTACCTGCTTAGCCAATAACTCTAAATGGGTGTATCGCTGCAGTTCGCCTCTATTTATTTTCTCGATCAATTGCCTAATTGTTTAGTGTTAAAAGTACACTTTTTGATGTAAATGAATTTTAAAAAAAGGCATAAAAAAAGGCTTTCCACCCTTTAGGTAAAAAGCCTTTTATCTTCATTTTACTGGTGATTAAACCAATGCATTCAATTTATCTTCATAGGCCGCTTTTGCTGCTGCTCCTACTTGTTTGTCTACAACCTCACCGTTTTTGAAAAACAAAACGGTTGGGATATTTCTAATTCCAAACTTTGCAGAAATACCTGGGTTATCATCTACATTTACTTTACCTACTACGGCTTTGCCATCATAGTCAGTATGTAACTCATCCACTACTGGTCCTACCATTCTACATGGTCCGCACCATTCTGCCCAAAAGTCTACCAATACCGGCTTATCTGATTTTTCTACTAATTCTTCGAAATTTGCGTCTGTTAATTCTACTGCCATTGCTCTCTATTTATAGTTATTATACTTATTTTCAAATTTACGTTTACAAAAAGACTTCCAAAGTGTTTTTACCGACAATTTGGCACTTTTACGCCACGGAATAAACAACTCCAGGCATGTTATCAAAGGTATCCAATACCTCATCTGTCAACGATATCTTCTTACTCCGCGAAGTAAGCAATACCGTATTTCGTTCTTTTCGATCAATTAAATTAAAGGAAAACTTACAGTTTCCATTATTCCCATTTACAATGGTATCGATTTGCTGAATAAAGTCATCACTCACCTCATCTATATTAACGTCCAGTGTAATTGACTTGGTCATCTTATCCTTAATGTCCGCCAGCAACTCCACTGTTTTGAACTTAAACTCCAATTTAGTCTTATCCCATTTGCCAGGCTCAATGCTACCTACTACATATAAGAACCACCCTTGATTCAAGTATCCTTTAAATTTTACATATTCCTCACCAAAAATAAAGAACTTGTATGCATCTTGGTAATCCTCCAAGGTCAAAATTCCAAATGGCTTTCCATTTTTAGTCATTCGGTGCGCCACCTCCGTAACAATTCCTGCCATCTTCAATTCCTTGCGGCTTTTTAGATTCTCGAAATTGTGCAATTCTTTAACGGTTACGTTACAAAACTGTTCGATCTCAAATTTAAAATCATCCAATGGGTGCCCTGATAGATAGATTCCTACTACATCTTTCTCTTTGGACAATTTCTCCATGGTTCCCCACTCAGTAGCTCTAGGTATTTCCGGCTCAGGCATATCTACCTCTGAAGCTTCTCCAAATAGTGATACTTGTGAAGAATTTAACGCCTCTTGATGGGTACTACCAAATTTGAGTGCTTTTTCTAAAAACGTCATTCCGTCGCCGGTGTCAGAAAAATAAACCGCTCTGTGCACGCCTTCAAAGGAGTCAAATCCACCTGCCAAGGCCATATTTTCAAACGTTCGCTTATTGGCAGCACGCAGATCTACCCGTTTGGTAAGATCAAAAATAGAAGTGTAGTTTCCATTCTCCTTTCGCTCATTGACGATGGCCTCTACTGCTCCTTCTCCTACTCCTTTTACTGCGCCTAATCCAAAGCGAATTTCTCCCTTTTTATTCACCGCAAATTTATACGTACTCTCATTTACATCAGGACCAAGAACCGGCGTACCCATGCGTCGACATTCTTCCATAAAGAAAGTAATTTTCTTTATATCGTTCATGTTATTGGTCATAACAGCAGCCATATATTCTGCAGGATAATTCGCCTTTAAATACCCCGTTTGAAACGCCACTACCGAGTAAGCAGCAGAGTGAGAACGGTTAAATCCATACTCCGCAAACTTCATCATGATGTCAAATACATCCGTCGATTTTTTCTTATCGACCTGATGAATCTTATGTGCGCCCTCCACAAACTTAACTTTCTGCTCCTGCATCACGTCCATCTTCTTCTTACCCATGGCTCTTCGGAGCAAATCCGCTTCACCTAATGAGTAACCAGCCATGATCTGTGCAGCTTGCATAATTTGCTCTTGGTAAACCATAATACCGTTGGTATCCTTAAGAATATCTTTTAGCAATTCATGCGGATATTCCACTTCTACCTCTCCCCGCTTTCGCTGAATAAAAAGCTCAATAAACTGCATCGGACCAGGCCGGTACAAGGCGTTCATAGCAATCAAATCCTCAATATCGGTTGGCTTTAAATCCTTGAGGTGTTTTTGCATCCCACCGGACTCAAACTGGAAAGTACCATTGGTTTCGCCTCGCTGATAGAGTTCATAGGTTTTTACATCATCCAACGGAATCTCATCGGGATCTATTTCTACCCCATAATTCTCCTTGATTAATGCAATGGCATCTCGGATAATGGTCAATGTTTTAAGACCCAAGAAATCCATTTTTAAGAGCCCTGCGTCTTCTACTACCTTATTGTCGTATTGGGTAACGAGTAGTTCCGCATCTTTAGCGGTACAAACGGGTATATAATTGGTAATATCATCAGGAGAAATAATCACCCCACAGGCATGAATTCCAGTGTTTCGAACGGAGCCTTCGAGCTTCTTTGCATGATTCAATGTATCTGCAAAAATATCACTACCCGCAGCGATGCTTCTCATTTGATTGGCTTGCTCTTGTTGCTCAGCATTGAGCATTTTCTTTAATGATTCCTCTGTCGAATTAAACACTTTAGACAATGAGATATCGGGCACCATCTTGGTGAGTTTCTCAACATCAGGGAGCGGAATATCTAGCACTCGCCCTACATCTTTAATGGATGATTTAGCGGCCATCGATC
>CBFHZL010000072.1:0-294 GCA_965660325.1 uncultured Acidiluteibacter sp. | reverse complement strand
GCCATCATCATCAAAGTCGATATCAATATCAGGCATGGAGACCCTTTCAGGATTTAGGAAACGCTCAAAAAGTAGCTTGTACTTTATGGGATCAATATTGGTAATCCCAACACAGTAGGCCACTGCAGAACCTGCAGCAGATCCACGGCCGGGACCTACAGATACGCCCAAGTCTCTAGCAATGGTGGTAAAATCTTGCACAATTAAAAAATAACCAGGAAACCCCATGTCCTTGATGATCTTCAACTCAAAGTCTAGTCGCTCTTGAATCTCTGCAGTAATTTCACCATATCG
>CBFHZL010000071.1:2786-14175 GCA_965660325.1 uncultured Acidiluteibacter sp. | reverse complement strand
AGTAGGTACTGTTCTTCAAGTAGGAGATGGTATTGCTAGAATTTACGGGATGTCTCAAGTTCAATCTGGAGAGCTAATTGAATTCGATAATGGATTAATGGGAATCGTATTAAACTTAGAAGAGGACAATATTGGTGCTGTACTTTTAGGTTCTTCTACATTAGTAAAAGAAGGGGATACGGTAAAACGTACTGGTAGAATTGCTTCCATCAAAACTGGTGAAGGGATTCTTGGTAGAGTAGTAGATACTTTAGGTGCTCCTATTGACGGCCGGGGCCCGATAGAAGGAGAAACTTTCGAAATGCCGATTGAGCGTAAAGCTCCTGGTGTTATTTATCGTCAACCGGTAAGTGAGCCATTACAGACTGGTATTAAGGCGATTGATTCAATGATTCCTGTAGGTAGAGGTCAGCGTGAGTTGATTATTGGTGACCGTCAAACAGGTAAGACTTCTGTAGCGATTGATACTATCATCAACCAAAAAGAATTTTACGATAGAGGTGAGCCAGTTTACTGTGTTTACGTTGCTATTGGTCAAAAAGGATCTACTGTAGCTGGTATTGTAAAAACATTACAAGATGCTGGTGCAATGGCTTATACTACTATTGTAGCGGCAAATGCTTCTGATCCTGCACCTATGCAGTTTTATGCACCATTTACAGGTGCTGCCATTGCAGAATACTTTAGAGATACAGGTCGTCCTGCGTTAATCGTATTTGATGATTTATCTAAACAAGCTGTTGCATACCGTGAGGTATCCCTTCTTTTGAGACGTCCTCCAGGTCGTGAGGCTTATCCAGGAGATGTATTTTACCTTCACTCAAGATTATTAGAGCGTGCTGCTAAATTGAACTCTTCTGATGAAATTGCTTCTCAGATGAATGATTTACCTCCTTCATTGAAAGGTAAGGTTAAAGGTGGTGGTTCCATCACAGCGTTGCCAATTATTGAAACTCAAGCAGGTGATGTATCTGCATATATCCCTACCAACGTAATTTCGATTACTGATGGCCAGATTTTCTTGGAGTCAAACTTATTCCTTTCAGGTGTGCGTCCTGCGATTAATGTGGGTATTTCTGTATCACGTGTAGGAGGTTCTGCTCAGATTAAATCAATGAAAAAGGTAGCAGGTACACTAAAACTTGACCAAGCGGCATACAGAGAATTAGAGGCTTTCTCTAAGTTTGGATCTGACTTAGATGCAACTACCAAAGCTGTGATTGAAAAAGGAGCTAGAAACGTTGAAATCTTAAAGCAAGGTTTGAACTCTCCAATGACAGTAGAGAAGCAAGTTGCTATTATTCACTTAGGTACTAAAGGTTTATTGAAAGATGTACCATTGGATAAAGTAAAAGAGTTTGAGGCTGAATTCTTAGATTTCTTAGATGCAAAGCACCGACCTACTTTAGATGCACTAAAGGCAGGAAAGTACACGCCAGAAGAGATTACAGTATTAGAGACTGTAGCGAAAGAGTTAAGCGCAAAATATATAAAGTAAGAGCATATAATTCTGATTGCTGTAAAGAGTTATAGCAATCAGAATTGAATTCTAATTAGAATTATGGCCAATTTAAAAGAAATACGAAGTAGGATCACCTCAGTATCATCAACACGTCAGATTACATCTGCGATGAAGATGGTATCAGCTGCAAAGCTGAAAAGAGCGCAAGATGCTATTACACAAATGAAGCCTTATGCTGAAAAGCTTAAGGAGTTGTTGCAGGACTTATCAACTAGTGCGGACACCGTTTCGGATAGTCCTTATAGTGCCGAAAGAGAAGTTAACAACGTATTAGTAGTGGCTATCACCTCAAACAGAGGGCTAGCAGGTGCTTTTAATGCCAATATTATCAAGGCAACCAACAATTTGATTAATACTCAACTTGATGGTAAGAACGTAACGGTAATGGCGATTGGTAAGAAAGCAGATGATTTTTACAAGAAAACTGAGTACAACATAAAGGGTACAACGCTTCCAAATAAGTTAAACGATTTGTACGATGACTTATCGTTTGAGAATGTAAGCAGAGTATCAGAAGCAATTATGCGTTCATTTACTTACAAGCAGTTTGATAAAGTGCTCGTAGTGTACAATGAGTTCGTAAACGCGGCAGTTCAAAATGTAAATATTGAGCAATTTTTACCTATCGTTCCTGCTGAGGAAGAAGGTGCTTCCTCACAAAACACTGACTATATTTTCGAGCCTAATAAGGAAATGATTGTAACGGAATTGATTCCTAAATCATTGAAAATACAGTTTTACAAAGCGATGTTAGACAGTTTTGCAGCAGAACATGGCGCGCGTATGACAGCTATGCATAAAGCTACAGATAACGCAGGTACGCTTATCCATGATCTTAAGTTAGTGTACAACAAGGCACGTCAAGCAGCTATTACCAACGAGATTTTAGAAATTGTAGGTGGTGCAGCAGCATTAGACGGCTAAAAATAATATAAAATGATAATTAAAGGCTCTTAGGTTAAAACTTTCGAGCCTTTTTTTGTTTCATTTAGTTATCGATTATTCACTTTATATAGATTTGTTTTCCGATAAAAAAACTTACATATGAAATCCTCTTTTCTCATCCCCATTATTTTAACATTATTACTCTTTGGATGCCAATCAAACGAAACTTCAATTGAAGATAATTCGGTAAAAGTAGCAGGAGCCATGAAAAACGTCATGTGGAAAGGCGAATTGTCAGGTGTCATTGAATTAGATACCATTGCCAACCGAAAAGGACTATTTGGTATTGGACCATTAGCCTATCTAAAAGGAGAGATATTACTATTAAATGGACGTGCTTACGTTTCCAGAGTTCAGGATGATGGAACACCGACAGTTAATATTGAAGAAAATGTAACTGCTCCATTTTTTGTGTATGCCAATCAGAATGATTGGAAAGAGATTACCTTACCAGAGAGTGTTGTTGGTATCCCTGCTATTGAAGATTTTGTAACTCAGCAAACAAAAGATGTTACTGAGCCATTTGTATTTAAAATTCATGGAACTGCATTAAAAGCGAAGTACCATATACAGAATTTAGCTGATGGAAGTGTCGTTACTAATCCTGATGAGGCACATGCAGGTCAACAATCCTTTAAAATCTTTAATAAGAAAGTGGTGATTATCGGTTTTTACTCAAAAAACCATCAAGGAATCTTTACACACCATGATTCCAATATGCACCTGCATGTAATTACCTCCGATTGGAAGCATATGGGTCACCTTGATGAACTTACCTTAGACGTTCTGTCGGGAAAATTGTTGTTGCCTAAATCGATGCCCAATTAAGTATGTTAGAACTTTCTTTAGCGACTTCTGTTTCCATATACAACACGCTAAACAGATTGGTCATGCAAAAAGTACTCAATTATATTGCTATAGTGCTGCTAGTTCTTGCTGTGGTATTATTTATTACCAAACCAACAGAGGAGCAATACCTCGATCGTGTAGTCGCTGATTATGCCAATATTCACCCGGGAATGATCTTGACTGCTAACGATCTTGTATCGATGGGTAATACGCATTACACGGATAAAGTTTTCTTTAGTGCTTATCGATATGAGTTTGGTCAGATCAGTGTTTCTTATTGGGGTGTATTGGGATATGTTTATTACAAAGGGTATCAAAATGAAACGGAAGAGCAGCAGCCAAACGGAATTAGTGTTTGATAGCGATCGGCTAAGTCTTAAAAAACGATATTTATCACTAGATCAGCAGCTAGAGGCTATTTATCCGTTAAAGAATTTTAAAAACCATTGCTACTGGAGAATAGCGTTGGATACAGTTTTTCAAAACCAATGGGATAAAGTCATTGCAAAACCTGCTTATAAAACCATGCAAAAGGATGATTTAAGAAAAGCAGTGCAGCTGTTGGAAACATACGGAACCAATGAGTCTCAATTAATGAATGACCACTTTTATTCGTTGAAATTTAGAAGATGAAACGAACACAAATAAATGATTATCAAAAAATAGAACACGCAAAGGATTTAGAAGACCTTGTGAAGGATAAGCGGAAAGGGAAGAGGGCCAATAAACAAAAAACTAAGCGCCGTAATCGGCACTACAGTAAAGACTTGTTGAAACAATTGATCGATAAAACAGACACCAATGAATGAAGCACAGAAGAATGTCTTAGGAACAGATTTACTTTCGTGTAGTACTGAACCGATGACCGGTTTTTACAGAGATGGCTGCTGTAAAACAGGCGGCAATGATTATGGAACGCATACCGTATGTGCCCAAATAACTGAAGAGTTCTTAGCATTTACACGTTCTAGAGGAAATGACTTGTCCACACCTAATCCGATGTATAACTTCCCGGGATTGAAAGCTGGCGATTTTTGGTGTTTGTGCGTCTCACGGTGGATGGAGGCACTCAAAGTAGGAAAAGCGCCCAAAATACGACTTGTTTCAACACATATAAAAACTTTAGACTATGTATCATTGGAAACCTTAAAAGTATACGCATTGTGAATACAGCACTAGACACCAACATGAACCGTGAGGATATCTTATCGACTGTTTTTATTGAGTTTAATAAAGCGACCAAAGTCAAGCGTCATGCTTTTAGGTATGTTGTGCTTTCTACTTCGGATGCTCAAGGTGTGAGCAGCCGATGGGTGGTATTTAGAAAATTCACAGATCACGAATCTTTTTTAGTTTTTACCGATGCACGCAGCGCTAAAGTTGATGAATTAAGAAAAAATGATCGTGCAAATATGTTGTTTTTTAATTCCAAAAATGGGCTACAAGTTAGGGTAGATGGAAATGTAATCATGCATCGTCATAACGAACTTACCAAGAAGTATTGGCCTGGTGTAAAGGGAGTCAGTGATCAGTCATACACGACAGAATTAGCTCCCGGAACGCCAATAGATGATCCCCAAAAGGCGTATAATTGGGACGCAGACATGAATGATGAAAATTTTATGGTTTTGGAACTTGTTCCTACGCGAATGGAAGTGTTACAACTTAATGGAGATAAGCATATTCGGGTATCTTTTACATTGGAAGCTGACAGTTGGAAAGGGACTTTTTTGGTTCCGTAAAAAAGTCTTTTGCTTTCATGCCCCAAAATTCTAGCCGACTACTCAACTAAAATCCTAAATTTGAGACGATGGGGAAGCAGTCAGTTAAAATAAAGTGGTCATTAGTTGTTGGTGCAGTTTTAGCCATACTGCTTATGATCCCGACCAATTGGCTAACACAGCAACTTACTGCAATTGAATTTTCATCAGCCCAAACGGCATTTCTTACCCAAGAGAAAGAGGCTAAAAATAGCGTTCAAACACTTTTTGCAGAGAAGCCAAGTAATTTATTCAAAAATGAAGCGCTCACCGTCAAGGGCGTTACCTATTTAGTGTTCGAACACAAAAAACTCATTTATTGGTCCGATGATAAAGTAAATGCCTCTTATGATGATTTAAAATCAGCTAATGGCGAAGTGATTAAAACCGGAACAGGGTATTACTACATCACTACTGTCCATCAAGAATCAAGAACTGCAGTAGCAGCTATTTTAGTTCAACAGTCTTTTCATCACGAAAACAACTACTTAAATACAGAATTCCAGTTTAGCAGCTCACTAAATGAGGTGTATAACTTTTCATTAGATACAGCCGGGGAGTTGGTGTTTAAAAACAACAGTGGAGAGCGTGTTTTTTCATTAACAAAGGCCTCCTTATCAAATGGCTACAAGTTGATCAACACTTGGAATACGGTGCTTTTTCTATTGCTGACTCTGTGGGGATGTTTCGTCATTTATTTCACTTGCCGCAAAAAGCCCATTATCGCTTTAGCTTCATTTTTAGGTGTTTGTTTGCTGCAATTGCTAACCATACACTTTCACTTTCCCCCATTTTTATACCAAACAGCTTTATTTAGCCCAACAATTTTAGCGGTCAACGAATACTTTCCATCTTTTGGTGTCACCATTGTCAATATAATATTTGTGTTGTTCTTGTGTGTTAGCATGATTTCTTTGATTTCAAAATGGAGCAGTAGCAAATTTGGTTTCATCTTTACGTCTGCACTCGTTTACTTTTTAGGGTTTGGTGTTACCAAGCTAATCAGAGGGTTTGTTATCGATTCAGCGGTTAGTTTTGATCTGACTAATTTATTTCAGTTATCAGGCTTTAGTTATTTAGGCCTATTACTCATAGCTGTGCTGTTTTTTGGTTTATTTCACTTGGCAAGTCGTGCTGTGGGTTTTTCAAATATATCGGCCACAAAAAAAGCAGGCGTAATTCTCCTCTTGGCGATTATCAACTATTCCATGCAATATGCTTTCGGAGAGCGTAACATTGCATTCATCAATTGGCCATTTCTCCTTTTGCTGTTCGCTTTGTTTGTAAAGGACCGATTCAACAACCGTTACAACTTAACTCGATCGCTTTTCCTCGTTTTATTGCTCAGTGGTATTGGCTCTTACATATTGGTGCATCAAACGGCACAAAAAGACCGGAGAGCCATGAGTGTATTGGCACAAAAATTAGCGGAAGAAAAAGATCCCATTGCAGAATACTTGTTTCAGCAAGAAGTGAGTATGATGAAGCGAGACACTGCTTTTACGGCCATGCTGCAGCAATATTGGTTAAATACAAGTCAAATAGACAACTACCTAAGGTCCGAGTATTTTAATGGTTATTGGCAAGGTTTTGATTTTCAATTTACCACCTGTTCTCCCGCTGATGAATTGCTAATTCAGCCAGACAATCAGAAGATGAATTGCATTGATTTCTTTGACCAGCGAATTGAAACAGAAGGAGAGCGAACAGGCGCATTTCCGCTCTTTCAGATGCAAAGTGAGACAGGTCGAATATCGTATTTGTCAAAAATAAGGATGCCGATTGATAGCTCAGTCGTTCTCCTTTTTATTGAGTTTAACAACAGAAGATTTAATCAAAATGAAGGGTACCCGGAGTTGCTTCTCGCGCAAAAGGAAATAAGCCGCTCCATAGATTTACAAAACTTTTCTTTTGCTAAATATGTTGATGGTCAGTTGGTTTCTAGTGTAGGAGGTTATGACTTTAGCGCCCAGTTAGCAATGCAAAACCTAGAGCAAGGAGAGTCACTGAAAAAGCATCAGCAGCACCGCGATATGTTATTTCTAAAGGTAAACGAAACGGCTACTATTCAGTTGGTGTCTCCTTCTATTGATTGGTTGGATCGTTTTACTTCGTTTGCATATTTGTTTTCATTCTTGGCAATTTGCTTATTCCTTGTTGCACTTCTATTGCCCGACTTTCCGATTCATGTATCTTGGAGGATTCATGATTTTACGACTAAGATTCAGCTCTTTATTGTAGGAATATTATTGGTATCAATTGGCCTTTTTAGTATCGCTTCTACCTATTATATCAAGCAGCAATACCGATCTAAAAATGAAAAAAATATAGCGGAGAAGCTGCGCTCCGTTCTCATTGAGGTCAACCAGAAATTTGGCGCTGAACAACAGTTAGGTGATACCCTCCACGAATACATCACCAGTACGTTGATTAAGTTCTCTAATGTATTCTATACCGATATCAACTTGTATGACAAGAGTGGACAGTTGATTGCCACTTCACGGTCCGAAGTGTTTGATATTGGGCTTAAAGCAAGCATTATGGACGATGCTGCATTTAATGCTATGTCAATTGAAAAGAAACAGCTTTTTATTAATAATGAGCGGATTGGTGAGTTGAATTACTTATCGGCTTATGTGCCATTTTACAATTTAGAAGGTGAGTTTTTAGCTTATTTGAATTTGCCTTATTTTGCTAAGCAAAATGAGTTGGAGGCAGAAATAGCAAGCTTCTTGGTGAGTAGTGTCAACATTTATGTTTTGATTTTTGCATTTTCAATTATCCTGTCAGTTCTTTTTGCCAATTACATCTCTCAGCCGCTTAGATTATTGCGCGAAAAAATTGCACAACTAAATATCGGTGCATCCAATGAATTAATTAAGTGGGAAGGAACCGACGAAATTGGAAGTTTGGTGAAAGAATACAACCGAATGGTGGTAAAACTAGCCGACAGCGTCGATGTATTGGCTCGATCAGAGCGAGCAGGCGCATGGAAGGAAATGGCCAAGCAAGTAGCCCATGAAATCAAGAATCCGCTCACGCCGATGAAGTTAAGCATACAATACTTGAAAAGAGCCTCAGATGATCAACGTGAAGATTTATCGCAACGCATCGACCGAACAGCTGAGACGCTGATTCAACAGATAGATGCATTGGCCCAGATTGCAGATGAATTCTCCAACTTTGCTAAAATGCCTGAGCCTCATAAACAACCCATTGACTTTTTACCGATTTTAAACAATGCGGTGAATTTATATGATGAATTGGAAAACATTTCCCTTGAGACTTCCCTCACTGAAACGAAGGTGTTAGCAGATAAAGATCAACTGATTCGAGTATTTAATAATATCATCAAAAATGGATTTCAGGCTGTGCCTGAGAGCAGAAAGCCACAGATAAAAATAAGCGTGGCATTAGATACTTCTACAGAAAATTATCGTATTCAGATTGAAGATAATGGTCAAGGAATTGCTGAGGCAGACTATGATCGAATTTTTGTACCCAACTTTACTTCAAAATCTAGCGGTATGGGGCTAGGACTAGCCATTGTAAAAAATGTAGTGGAGCAGTCAAACGGGCAGGTTTATTTTGAGAGTGTTATCGACGAGGGTACTACGTTTACCATATCGTTGCCTAGATTAAAGGCTGATTGAAAATATGGCTGACTCGATTGGTATTAATGCTGCTAAAAGCGCTAAAATCGAGTCAGTCTTAATACTTTTGACTTAAAATTAAAAAAATGGCTGAAAATATTTTAATAGAGAATGATGGCTCTGTTCAAGTAATTACCATCAATAGACCGGATAAGTTAAATGCGTTGAATAAACAAACCATCCAAGAGTTGGGTGATGCGATTAGAACGGCTGATGCTAGCCAAGAGGTTACTGCGATTATAATCACTGGTTCTGGGGCCAAAGCGTTTGTTGCCGGTGCTGATATTTCTGAATTTGCCAACTTTAGTGGTGAAGAAGGTGCTGCATTAAGTTTGAAAGGTCAAAATACACTGTTTAATGTAGTGGAAAACTGCCAAACACCTGTCATCGCTGCTGTAAATGGCTTTGCTTTGGGAGGTGGTTTAGAATTGGCAATGAGTTGTCACATTCGAATTGCATCAGATAACGCAAAAATGGGTTTACCTGAAGTTACTTTGGGTGTAATTCCTGGATATGGTGGTACGCAGCGATTGGCTCAACTAGCCGGAAAAGGCAAAGCGATGGAGTTGATCATGACTGCAGCAATGATTGATGCCAATGAAGGACATCGAATTGGATTGGTTAACCAAGTAACTACTCCTGAGGGCTTGATGGAAGCGGCTAAAAAAATGGCGCATAAAATTTCAAAGAACTCTTCTGTAGCGATTGGAAAGGCAATACAATCCATAAATGATGGTTATAAAGAAGGCATAGACGGATTTGAGTCTGAAATTAAGCACTTCGGGGATTGCTTTGACACGGCAGACTTTAAAGAAGGTACCACTGCTTTCCTAGAAAAGAGAAAGCCAAATTTCCCTGGAAACTAAGCTCATTAATTTGCAATTACTGACACATAATTTATGATGAATCCATTAAAAAAGTTAGCCGGTCAAACCGCTATTTATGGATTGCCAAGCATTGTTGGTCGTTTATTAAATTATGTACTCGTTCCTATACACACGGCAGTTTTTCTACCGGAGAAGTTTGGAGTGATTATCGAAATGTACGCCTATGTATCTTTTTTAGTTGTATTGTTAACTTACGGCATGGAAACTGCCTTTTTTCGGTTTAACTCTAAAGAAGAGAACAATAAAGATGAAGTATTTACGACCACTGTTTTAGCACTAATTGCTACAACGGTGGTTTTTATTGCTGTGGCATATATATTTGCTCAGAAAATTGCCAACTTTATTAGCTATCCCGACAATGCAGAGTATGTAATATGGTTTGCGTTTATTGTTGGCCTCGACGCTATTTCTTCCATTCCGCTCGCCAAATTGAGGGATCAAAATAGGGCGCCGTATTTCGCTATGGTTAACCTAGTCTCGATTTTTTTAAACGTAGGACTAAATGTTTTTTGGATTGGATACTGCATTCCGGCTTATCAAGATGGTGTTTCCAATATGTTTACTGAGTATTTTTTCACACCAACTATTGGCGTAGGTTATGTTTTTATTGCAAATCTTTTCGCTTCTGCGCTAAAGTTCTTATTGCTTTCGCCGATTATATTGAAAGCTAAATGGAAGATTGATTATGGCTTACTAAAAAGGATGCTCAGTTATGGATGGCCTATTCTAGTAGGGAGTTTGGCAATAATTGTAAATGAGAACTTAGATAAAATATTGATAAAGTGGTTGCTGAAAGATGACATTGGCATAGATGAGGCTACAGCCCAAGCAGGAATTTACGGAGCTTGTTATAAAATATCGATTATCATCAGCATATTTATTCAAGCATTTAGGTATGCTGCAGAACCGTTCTTTTTTAATCAATCTAAAGAGCAAGATGCGACTAAATCGTATGCTTTGGTGATGAAGTATTTTGTGATAGTCTGCTCGTTTATCTTCTTAGGGGTAATGCTTTACATGGATATTATCAAGCACTTTGTGCGCAATGAAGAATATTGGGTAGGATTAGGTGTTGTGCCTTTTTTGTTGATGGCCAATATCTTCTTAGGGGTTTTTTACAACCTGTCCATTTGGTATAAATTGAGCGGTAAAACACGATATGGTGCTGTGATATCATTAATTGGTGCAACTATAACTATTGTATTAAACCTAATCCTAATACCCAAAGTGGGTTATATGGGGTCTGCAGTAACTACGTTGATATGCTATGCCACTATGGTTATTATATCATATTTTCTGGGGCAGAAGTATTTTCCTGTTAATTATCCTGTTAAACGAATGTTGATCTATTTATCTGCAGCTGTTTTACTTTACTTAGGATCTACCTTACTTCCTATTGATTCCCAATGGATGGAGTATGCTGTTAACCTGCTTTTTCTAGGTGCATTTGTTGGTCTTGTAGTCATTTTAGAAAAACCTAAAAAAGTTCTAATTTCGTAGAAAGTTACGTTGTTTTTAAACAAGAGAAAGCATTCTCATAATTCCATTTTTTCGGATGAAAATAAATATCGTTAATCGCTCAAAGCACGCATTACCTGAATACGGTACTGAAGCTGCAGCTGGAGTAGATCTTAGAGCAAATATAGACGAACCAATAACGTTAAAACCGCTTGAACGAACACTTGTTCCGACTGGGTTGTTTCTAGAAATCCCTGTTGGATATGAGGCACAAGTTCGTCCTAGAAGTGGATTGGCACTTAAGAAAGGAATCAC
>CBFHZL010000071.1:0-2686 GCA_965660325.1 uncultured Acidiluteibacter sp. | reverse complement strand
GTGCTTAACTCACCAGGCACTATTGATGCTGACTACAGAGGAGAAATCAGAATTATATTAGTTAACCTATCCAATGAAGCATTTGTAATTGAAGATGGAGAACGTATAGCCCAAATGGTAATTGCAGCCCATGAGCAAGCAGAGTGGGTAGCCGTAGAATCATTAGACGAAACAGAGCGAGGTGCCGGAGGATTCGGTAGTACTGGCGTAAAATAAAAAACTCTAAAAGACATTATATGAAAATTGTAGTACCAATGGCGGGTATCGGTAAGCGAATGCGCCCGCACACCTTAACCATTCCCAAGCCGTTATTGCCAATCGCAGGGAAACCAATCGTGCAGCGACTTGTAGAAGATATTGCAAAGGTTTGTGCTGAGCCTATTGAGGAAATCGGATTTATCATCGGTGACTTCGGAACCGAAGTAGAGGAACACCTTTTGTCTGTTGCTGAAAATTTAGGGGCAAAAGGAAGAATCTTTCATCAAGAAGAAGCACTTGGAACTGCTCACGCAATACTTTGTGCCAAAGAATTGCTTGACGGCAAGGTGGTGGTAGCTTTTGCTGATACCTTGTTTAGAGCAGACTTTACCTTAGATGACTCAAAGGATGGTATTATCTGGGTGCAAAGTGTGGAAGATCCAAAGGCATTTGGAGTAGTTAAAGTAGACAATGAAAATGTAATTACCGACTTTGTAGAAAAGCCTCAGGAATTTGTTTCAGATATGGCCATAATTGGTATCTATTACTTTAAGGATGGAGCATTTTTGAACAAAGAACTTCAATACCTGATTGATAACGATATTAAAGATAAAGGAGAGTATCAGTTGACCAATGCCTTGGAAAACATGAAGCAGAAAGGCGTAAAGTTTTCTCCAGGAAAAGTAGACGAGTGGCTAGATTGTGGAAATAGAAATGCCACAGTTTACACCAATCAGCGGGTTTTAGAGTTTATCAGAGATGAGCATATTGTAGCAGGTAGTGCAACAATTGAAAACTCTGTTATCATTGAGCCATGCTACATTGGGGAAAATGTAAATATTAAAAATTCTGTAGTAGGACCGCATGTTTCCGTTGGAGATAATACTACAATTGAAAATGGAATTGTTAAAAATTCAATCATACAGACCAATACCAAGCTATACGGCGTAAGCTATACCAATTCGATGATTGGTAATCATACATCAATTATACAAGAATTAAATGAGTGTAGCATAGGAGACTATAATGAGCTATAACTTTAGGATTTTTTCGCTTCTAATTGTATTTGCCGCTGCATTTACAAGTTGTAAAAGTAGTAAGCAGGTAGCTGAGGTTAAGCCTGTATTATCTGAAAAGCAACGAATTGCTTTCGAAGAGCAATTAATTGATGCAAATAAAGAGAAAATGCTCAGCAATTTTGATGCAGCCCAAAAAGGGTTTCAAAAGTGTATTGCAATTGATCCAACTGAAGCGCTGCCTTATTATGAACTTGCTCAGTTAAGCGCAGAAAGTGGTGCATTATCTCAAGCGTACGAGCAAGCCTCTGAAGCATGTAAATTAAGTCCCGATAATTATTGGTATGTCTACTTTAAAGCAAAATTGGCCATTGAGCTTCAAAAAATTGATGAAGCTATAGTGCTTTATGAGCGATTAGCAAAAGATAAACCGGGCGATATAGAAATGAGGTACGAATTAGCTGGGATGTACCTTTTCAAAGGCAATTTGAAAAAAGGTTTTTCTGAGCTAGATCGAATAGAAAAAGAAATGGGTGTCTCTGAACAAATTTCTATGCTGAAACACCAAGTCTACTTAAAAAATGGCGATGTAGATGAAGCGGCCAAAGAGGTACGCAAACTAATTGAAGCGAATCCTGGAAACATGGAGTTCTACAAAACCTTGGCAGACACCTACATTGTCAATGGAAAAGATGAGGAAGCGTTATCAGTTTACAAAGAAATGGAGGAAATAGATCCTGATGATCCTAAATTGAATTTCGCGCTAGCTAGTTATTATCGACAACGAGGAGCGGAAGAGAAGGCTGTAGGTTACATTTACCGAGTGTTTGAAAATCCCAAGGCAGATATTGATAATAAGATAAAAATTTTACTGGATTACTTTGACGCATCAGAGAGTAATAAAGAGGCCAAATTAGAGGCGTTTGAGTTATGCGAACGCTTGGTGGTTGCTCATCCTGAAGAAGCAAAAGCGCATGCTATGTATGCTGATTTTCTATATCGGGATAAGCAACTGAATGCAGCTGCTAGGCAGTATCGTAAAACCTTGGAGTTAGATAGCTCAAGGTACGCCATCTGGAACCAATTGATAGTAGTAGAGTCTGAACTTGAGGAATATGATAAGCTCATTAAGACTAGTGATGATGCTTTGGCACTGTTTCCTAATCAACCATTTCCCTATTTTTTTGCCGGTGTCGCAAGTATGCAATTGAAAAACAATACGCAAGCGATTGCTTATTTAGAGACAGGCAAAGATTTTGCGTTAAATAATAAAGCATTAAAGGCACAGTTTTTAGCAAGTTTAGGTGATGCTTATCATGCAGATGGTCAAAAAGTAAAGGCGTATGAAGCTTATGATAAGAGTTTAAAGGTAGAGCCATCGAATGTGTATGTGCTGAATAATTACAGTTATTATTTATCCTTGGATAAAGAATCCTTGGACAAAGCAGCAGAAATGGCATCGCTTGCAAATA
>CBFHZL010000070.1:0-14272 GCA_965660325.1 uncultured Acidiluteibacter sp. | reverse complement strand
TGTAGTCTTAACACTCTGATAGCGTGTTTAGAATCATTTTCGTCTAGCGTGATTATATCACCTTTAATATCGGTAGCATAAAATAACAACATGCTACAAAGGTAATATTGTGAAAGATATTAACGAGTGTTTTTAAAAAAGGCTTTAATTCATAATTTAGCAGTAAATATTGAGACAAAAGATGAAGAAGATATTAGTAGCGAATAGAGGTGAGATTGCATTGCGTATCATGAGAACATGCAAAGAAATGGGGATTAAAACAGTGGCTGTTTTTTCAGAAGCAGATCGAAAAGCTCCATTTGTAAAATACGCTGATGAAGCTGTTCTTTTAGGGCCTCCTGCATCTTCAGAGTCTTATTTATTAGGCGATAAAATCATTAGTATCTGTAAAGAACTAAACGTAGATGGGATTCATCCAGGTTACGGGTTTTTATCAGAAAATGCAGGGTTTACTAAAAAGGTAACTGATGCAGGAATTACTTTTATAGGTCCTTCACCTGAAGCTATGGAAGTAATGGGTAGTAAACTAGCGGCTAAAGCTGCTGTAAAAGCATACGACATACCGCTCGTTCCGGGAACTGATGAGGCCATTACAGATATTGCTGAAGCAAAAAAACGAGCGTTAGAAGTCGGTTTTCCTATATTGGTAAAAGCCTCTGCAGGTGGTGGCGGTAAAGGAATGCGAGTAGTAGAGCGAGTTGAAGATTTTGAGGAGCAAATGGATCGAGCTGTGTCCGAAGCGATATCATCTTTTGGTGATGGAGCTGTTTTTATCGAACGATTTGTGGGGTCACCTCGGCATATTGAGATTCAAATATTGGCAGATCAGCACGGAAATACACTTTATTTGCATGAGAGAGAGTGCTCAATTCAGCGTAGGCATCAAAAAGTTATTGAAGAGGCACCTTCAGCTGTGCTTACATCTGAAATACGCCAAGCAATGGGAGAAGCGGCAGTGAATGTAGCTCGATCGTGTGAGTATGTTGGTGCAGGAACAGTAGAGTTTTTATTAGATGAAAATAAGAATTTCTACTTTTTAGAAATGAATACACGACTGCAAGTAGAACATCCTGTTACCGAGCAAATCACCGGATTTGACTTAGTTCGCGAGCAAATTAATATTGCAAGAGGGGAGAAGTTACCTTATCGTCAAGAAGAGATTCCGATGCACGGACATTCCTTTGAGGTGCGTGTTTATGCTGAAGATCCATTGAATAATTTTTTACCTGATATTGGAACTTTACACACTTACAAACGTCCTCAGGGACTAGGTATACGAGTAGATGATGGTTTTGAAGAAGGAATGGAAATTCCCATCTATTACGATCCAATGATATCTAAACTAATCACTTTTGGTAAGGATCGCGAAGAAGCACGTTTACGAATGATACGTGCTATTGATGACTATGAAATTAGCGGTGTACAAACTACTTTGTCATTTTGTAAGTTTGCACTTCAGCACGATGCTTTTGTTAGCGGGGACTTCGATACCAACTTTGTAAAAAAATACTACACTCCTGAAGAGCTAGAAGAAAATACTGATGAAGAGGATTTACTCGCTGCATTAATGGCTGCTAAATTATTTGAATCAAATAAGAAAGCTGCTATTCAAATCGCTGAGAATAATGGGTCAGAAAGCTCTAAGTGGAAAACGAATCGAATGTAATTGATTACTTCAGCACCATTTTTTGAGTAGTGGATTTTCCTTCAGAAATAATCTGCACTACATAGTTTCCTCGGGGTAATGCTCCAACATTAATTTCGCTGTTAGATTGATAGTTAGGAATCTCGACTTTTAAATGTCCAGACAAATTGTAAATTCGAACATCCGCTTCGGATGCGGTATTTATCCTTAATTGCTCTGCTGCAGGATTAGGAAAGATGGAAATGGGTTGTTTAATTCCGTTACTTTTTATCACTTGTATTTCTGAGTAAGTAAAATCTCCGTTGAAGTCGGTTTGCTTCAATCTGTAGTAGGTTGTTTTGTTAGGAGTTATGTCATAATCGTAAGAGTAGTACTGGTTGGTTACAGTACTATTACCTTTACCATTAATCTCATCAATGGCTACCCACTCGCTAGCATTATAAGACTTTTCTATAGTGAAATAATCATTGTTTACTTCACTACTAGTTTCCCATTCTAAGCGAATAACATTTACTTGCTTAAATACTTCAAAGTAAGATAACTCAATTGGTAGTGGAGCTGCAGTGATAGCACCGACAATAAAGTTGTCTAGGAATGCTCTGTTTGATCCGCTACCATCGCCCTGAGCCGCAATTATGACATCGTCCGAAGCGGTCCAAAATAGGTTTCTATTATCGACTCCATCATTTGTCCAAACAACTACATTCTCAACCAAAAGGGTTCCTACTCCTGTTTCAGGAATGTAATAAAACCGATAGGTACGAAAGGTATTATCATTTGGAATTGCGTATACATTGCCGGAGCTAACAGTAACGAATCCACCTGCTCCATTTTCTACTCGATAACTTACAGAAAGTTGGCCACCACTACCATCTAATAAAAAGCTGTTTCCTCTACTTACTAACTCAATTTGACTCTCATCTCTTTGATAATCAATAGATAGGTCTATTCCACTCACGTCAAATGTCGGAGATCCTGGAATAACAAGATCGATGTCCATCTTGGGCAGACCTGCATTCAAGCCATTTGTACCACCTCTTCCACCTGCTGAGATAGTAGCTGAAGAACTAACCGAAGTTGCATTTGGGCCTACTTGTGCTGTTAGTGGGGAGCCTGAATTCCAATTGAACTGGCTAATAATTTGAGCGTTGACAGAAGTGAGTAAAGAGGTAAAGAGAATAGATAAGAAGAGTTTCATCGTTTTTAGCTATTGTAGATTTTGAAGCAAAATTACACCTAACTTTTTAAATTGTGTGTTGATTGTTCGATGAATCTCGCTTGAATTACTATTAGTCGTTCTATTTTTACGATAAAGAAATAATTTTGTTTAGCCTAAAGTGAATTATTTAGGTGGAGTAGGTGACTCTAAGATAGTGTAGGTTAGGTAGATGTTTGGTTATGAGATTGCCACTAACTTGCTGAGCTGTGTTTTTGTTTTAAAATTCCCAAAAGCGACAATAGCTTCTTTACCGTTTATTTCTAGCACTTTCCCTCCTTGTTTACCGTCTTTCAGTTTCACGGTGCTGCCGACTAAGATTGGTTTCTCTGCCTTCTTTCTCGCTTTCTTTCGTTTATTGGGTTGTTTAGCTTTTACAGCTGCTTTTAGTTTTGCTTCTTTCTCAGCTTCCTCTATTTTGCTCTTTTCTATCGCAATGTATTTTTTGAGCTCTCCAAGCAATGCTTTGTTCCCTTTTTTCGATTGGTAGGATTCAATAAAATGAATCATTTTCTTCCCACTAGTTACATATTTATTGTTGCGCTCCATCACTTCTTGCTGCCGCTCAAGGCGCTCCTCATAATGTTGTTGCTTTTCTTCGTAGGCTTTGCGCTCGTCTTCAGCAATTATTTTTGCAAGCCGCGTTTGTGCATTAATGGTTTCGTAGTTGGATTTTTCGCGCTGCAGCTCTGCAATCAATTTGTCCATTTCCACCTTCGTAGAATTTACTTTTTCCTTCGCCAATTGGATTAACTCTTCTTCAATCCCATTAATAGCAGCGACTTCAAAGGTAAACGAAGATCCGGGCTGTCCGATTGAGAGTTTGTACATTGGCTGTAAGGTATCTACGTTAAAAAGCATATTGGCATTTAAGGTGTTGGCCAATTGGGCAGCTTTTAATTTTATGTTTCCATAATGCGTAGTAATCACTCCAAAGCTTTTTTTAGAATAGAGTTTTTCAAAAAACACTTCTGCTAAGGCTCCACCTAAATCAGGATCAGACCCTGTGCCGAATTCATCCAATAGAAGCAGTGTTCTTTTATTGGCAATTCCTAGAAAATAGTGCATGCGCTTTAGGCGGTAACTGTACGTGCTTAGTTCATTTTCTATGCTTTGATTATCTCCAATGTCTGATAAAATGTGGTGAAACCAACCAAACTTGCTGTTGGCATCAACCGGCACTAAAAGGCCACACTGCACCATTAGTTGCAATAGTCCAACAGTTTTTAACGTAATGGATTTACCGCCCGCGTTAGGTCCTGAAATGACCAACATTCGGCTGAATTTGTCCATCCGAATAGTTTGTGGCAGCGTTTCTTTTTTTAATTCTTCGTTTTTAAGCCATAGCAGTGGATGATACGCTTTAGTCATTTCGATGTAGCTTTCATCTACCAAAGCAGGTTTTACACCATTGATCAACTGACCGTATTTTACTTTTGCTTGAATAAAATCCAAATCGGTTAAAATCTGCTGATACATTTCAACTAGCGGAAGGTGTTTTTGAATTAATGCAGTAAGCGCCTTAAAAATTCGTGTAATTTCTTTTCGCTCATCATCGAGTAATTGCTCTAACTCAAAATTCAAACTTTGGGTCTCTTCTGGTTCTATATAGGTAAGAAACCCAGTATTGGAGGACCCAAGAATTTTACCTTTTACTTGTCTTTTGTAGGAAGAAACGATAGAGAGTACACGTCGATCATTTACCAAGCCTTCATTTGATTCGGCAAGATATCCTTTAGAGCGCATGCGTTTGAGCGCAATGTCGAAGTTTTTAGTAATCTGACGGCGTGTTGCATTAATGCTCATTCGGATACGATACAACTCTTCAGACGCATTGTCTTTTACCCGCTGTTTGTTATCCAATATGCGCTCGATTGCTTCTACAATGTCAGGCGTATATTCCGCTCCTTGTATAAGTGCAGAAAGCAATGGGAATTCCTCTCGATTCTTTTGGCTGAATTTTATCAACTCATTGACAAGTCGACTAGCATCTAATATTTTGATGATGCTTTCCAATTCCAAAACCGCTCCTTGTTTGCCTAAAATCTTTAATTCATAAAGCAGTTCTTTAAATTCTAATCGCGGAAAGCGGACCGCTTCTTCTCGAATACGCAGCAATTCATTGGCTAAGCTTAGTTGATAATCAGCGCTATTGAGGCTTTTTAGCGGCTTCAACGATTGAAACTTTTTTTTGGCAGTTTCACCATAGCAAAAGTCAATAAGTTGATCCCTTATTTCTTTAAAGTTTAAATCCTCTGCAGTTTGTTCGTCGAAAAGTATCAAAAAGTTGAATCGTTTAGCATGTTTAATGGAGGTTGAACACCTAATTGCCCTTTCTGTTTTTTAGGTGATTTATTGTGTCCCGCCGATAAGGTCAAAGTTATCTTTTTTTAAGCAGCTATTGTTGGGAGTAGCGTTGCCAATTGGGCACAAAAAAAGAGCAGCGACCCCTCGCTGCTCTAAAAACTAAACCTACTACTTAAATCAAATGAGCTACTCTTAAACTCATTGACGAAGCAAATATAAGATGTTTTTTCAATTCTGCAACAAAAAAGTTAGATGAACTGCATTTTTTTATCGCTTAGTGGCAATATTTAACCTTTTTTCGCAAAACGCTGAATATTAGATCGGCTTAATTAACTTTGAAAAAAACATTCGATGGAGCAAAATCCCTTGTTAAAGACATTTAGAAAAATCAGCATCGCTGAAGGTATCTCTTTTTTATTGTTGGTATTTATAGCCATGCCATTTAAATATATCTTAGATATTCCTGAACCTGTAAAGTATTTTGGATGGGTACATGGCGTACTGTTCATCGCTTACGGTATTTACTTATTGCTAGTTACTATTAAGTTAAAGTGGTCGGTAGAACGTTTTTTTATCGGATTCTTTGCTTCACTTCTTCCATTTGGTCCCTTTTTATTTGAGCGATCATTGAAAAAAGAATACGGAAAGTTGTAATCAACAAAATCCGAAAGGAAACTTATTTCGTAAGTGGGGTAAACAATAAATTATTCCATTATGAAAAAATACATTAGTTTAGTTTCCTTCTCATTCATCTTTACATTTCTATTCGTTAATTCAACAAACGCTCAACAATCTAAAGTAGTGGGTGGAGCAGAAATGCTACCCAGTAAGAATATTATTGAAAATGCGGCCAACTCAAAAGATCATACCATTTTAGTTAAAGCTGTTCATATAGCAGAGATGGAAGATCAGCTTAAGTCTGAAGGGCCTTTTACTGTATTTGCGCCAACTAATGATGCTTTTGAACTCCAACCTGACGAATTAGTAAATCAGCTATTAACTTCAAAGGAAACAGAAAATTTACAAGCCATATTATCCTATCACGTACTTCCTAAAAGCTACACCACTAAAGAGCTAAAGAAGCTGGTGAGAAAAAGTGATGGTGGAGCTAAATTAGTTACTGTTAATGGAGACCAGTTGCTTTTTAACATTAGTAAGAGAAAGCTTATTATTACAGATTTTTATGGTAACAAGTCAGCAATTACCATTCCTGATGTTGCTCAAAGTAATGGTGTTATACATGTAGTGAATGGTCTCATGATTCCAAAGTTCAGTTTCTAATAAAAAGTATAAGACAGTTCAAGGATCGTTACTTTAATCTTACTTGCATCTCCGCTATGATAAAAGTGAAGATTGGCGTTACAAATGTTTAATTTTGTGGTTTATCTATAAAAATCACCACTGTGTCATTAGATTCATTGAAAATAAACAAGCAGCTAAAGCTTGCATTAAATGCCAAAGGAATACACCATCCTACTCAGGTTCAATCTCAAACAATTAATCGTATCGTTGGAGGACATGATGTAGTAGCAGTAGCTCCTGAAGCTACCGGTAAGTCCACCACAGTGGTAATGGGTGTAATTTCCAAGCTGATTTTCGCCAAAGGCGATGCACCACGTGCTTTGATTTTAGTTCCTACTCAAGAGAAAGTAGATGAATTGGTACTGCTTTTTGAGGAGCTAGGTGTTAATACCGATTTGCGGATAGAAACCATTCGCAAAGGGAGCAACTTCGATTATATGCGTGATTTATTGGCGGAGGGTGTAGATGTGGTGATTGCAACGCCAGAGCGTCTGCAGCCGTTTTATTACAAAACAGGAATCAATATTACTCAAATTGAGCTGTTTATTATTGATGGTGCCGATCATATTACACGGCTAGGAACCCATACAGCAACCAAACAATTGGGTGAAAATGTACCTGAAAAAGCACAACATGTGGTATTTACCGAGGTGAATCATCCTAAGGTGAGTCATATGATTGAAGACTTTTTGCGCTTTCCGGCTTTTATAGAAGTGAAAACAGAAAAGAAAGTAGACTTGGAGTTGATCGAGCCGTTTGTTTATGAAGTAAGAAACTTCAAGACCAAGCTGAACCTGATCAATGTCTTGGTTGGTGATGCAGTAACTTACCACAAAGTGCTTGTGTTCGTTAATAACAAATTGAATGCGAGTAAAGTGTACAAAAGTTTAGAGAAGCGAAATACTGGACAAATAGTGATGCTTAATGCGCCATTTTTTGACCAACGTAGCGTAACCACTTTAGACGACTTTAGAGAAGAGGACTACTACCGTGTTTGCATTGTTTCAACCGAAGATCTTGAGCAAATACATGATTTTGGAGGAGTATCTCATTTGATTCATTTTGATTTAAAAGATGACAAGGATACCATCATCAATCGGGTGGTGAAGCAAGCGAATACATTAGCAGAGACAACCTCATTATTCTTTGCAACTGAGAATGAAATAAGCACTTTACGAAAAATAGAACAGACAGCAGGTATTGCTATTCCAATAGAAGAGTTGCCTCTTGGAACCATTATCGAAGGGGACGTAGAAAGGGTAGAAGTAGAAGAGGAGTCCATTATAAGTGACGACCCGAATAAAGGTGCATTTCATAAAAAGAAAGAAAAAAATTCAAAGGATTACAACTACGGCATTAAAGATAAGGTAGAAAAGTTTGGACGCTATAAGAAGAAGAAAGGAAAACGGAAGAATAAGTAGTTTTTTCATGAATCTATGCAGCAATGTTATTTATGTAAAAATGTATTCAAGTCATAATTTTTTAATCAATAAATTGACATTGCTTTTTTGTTACATTGTGTGTTAAGATAAACTCAGATTGGGCATAGTCGAATGGAGCAAAATATTTTAATACCACTTTTTCTCTATCCTTTGACTCCGTCAAGATTACAAAGACCGTAAAAATCAAATGAACACTGATCAAGCCCAATTAAACTTGAGTCATCTCTAGTTAGGTATGTAAGTTTACCTATTAGCAGATGAAGAAGGACGGTCAGCGGGTGGTAAGATTATTAAGCAATAACAGACTTGACTAAAAACAAAAACTCATTTTAAAGCGCCTTTCAATGTAAACTTATTTAAGTGTTGCTCTAGTCCGGCACGTCTTAAAAATCACACAAAAAAAAGCAGATGAAAGTTCATCTGCTTTTTTTATATTATTTATTGTTGAGCTTAGTAAATCGCAGGAAACTGCTGTGGTTTTGCCTCATGCATTAAGTTATAAACCGTTTCCACCATATCTTCAATGCTTGGCTTAGAGAAATAATCTCCATCGGTACCATAAGCAGGTCGGTGGTTTTTAGCTGCTAAAGTCACAGGTTCTGCATCTAAATCGAAGTATGCTTTTTGTCCTTCCAATACTTGTTGCATCATATACGCCGAGGCTCCACCGTCTACATCTTCATCTAAGAAGACTACGCGGTTGGTCTTTTTTATCGATTGGCCAATCATGCCATTCTTGTCAAAAGGCATCAACGTTCTTACGTCAATTAATTCTACTGAAATACCTTCTTCGGCTAATTGTGCAACTGCTTCTTCCGCTAAGTTACATGTAGAACCATAAGAAACAACCGTTACATCTGTACCTTCTCTAACAATCTCAGGAACGCCTAATTCTACTTGAAAATCACCTAAGTTCGTGGGTAACTTTTCCTTGGTTCTGTAAGCGTTTAACGGCTCAATAATTAAACCTGGGTCATCACCTTTTAATAACGTATTATACATGCCGGCCGCTGAGGTTAAGTTTCTCGGCACGCATACGTGAATTCCTTTTATGCTGTTGATAATCGTTCCCATTGGTGAACCTGAGTGCCAAATTCCTTCTAATCGGTGGCCCCTTGTACGTACAATTAATGGAGCTTTTTGTCCACCTTTTGATCGGTAGTGCAATGTTGCCAAATCATCACTCATAATCTGAAGAGCGTATAACAAATAATCCAAGTATTGAATCTCTGCTATTGGGCGTAAACCTCTCATGGCCATGCCTATACCTTGGCCTAATATCGTGGCTTCACGGATACCGGTATCGCTCACTCTAAGCTCACCGTACTTCTCTTGCATCCCTTCTAACCCTTGGTTTACATCACCAATTTTACCGGAATCTTCTCCGAAGATGAGCGTATTGGGGTACTTTGCAAAAAGTGCGTCAAAATTATCTCTTACCACTAGTCGACCATCTACTAGTTCAGCGTCATCATCGTAGGTTGGCTTAACTTCCGCTACTTTTAGAGGACTATCAGCCGATTGGGAATACAAATGCGAACTGTAACGCTCATCATTTACAGAAGCACTATAACCTAGCCAGTTAATCAAAGCTTCTTTGCTTGATAAATTTTCGTGTTTGATGAATCGCAAAGTGCGTTTAGCTGCAGCTATTATGTCCTTTCTAATCGGCTCTATTGCTGATTTTAATGGATTAATCAGCTCATTTATTTTTGTTGTATGAGTCGATTCATCTGCAATTGCCTGTAACAGCGCTACCGCCTCATCTCTATCTGCTTTTATGGGATTGATAAAATCTTCCCAAGCCATTTTTTTCTCGTCTCTAACTTGCTTTTTGGCTGTAGACTTGATTTCATCCAATTGCTCTTGTGTGGCAATTCCTTTATCAATAATCCATTTTCCAAATTGATTGATACAATCGTATTCTGCCTCCCAGGCTAATCGATCTTTAGACTTATAGCGCTCATGAGACCCTGAGGTAGAGTGGCCTTGTGGTTGCGTAACTTCTTCTACGTGGATCAATACCGGTATGTGCTGTTCCCGAGCTATTGCCGTTGCTTTTTCGTAAGTCTCAATCAGGTGAGCATAATCCCACCCTTTGGTTTTAAGTATTTCATATCCATTGCTGCCTTTGCCATCTCGCTGAAAACCTTTTAGCACTTCAGAAATACTTTCTTTTGTGGTCTGGTATTTTTTTGGAACCGAGATTCCGTGTCCATCATCCCAAACTGACATAACCATTGGGATTTGGAGAACACCTGCCGCGTTGATGGCTTCCCAAAACAAACCTTCTGAGGTAGAAGCATCACCAATGGTTCCAAAAGCGACTTCATTTCCATCAATGGAAAAATTATTTTCGCCCTTTAATTCATCTACGTTTCGGTAGATTTTAGAAGCTTGTGCTAAACCGAGTAATCGAGGCATTTGGCCTGCCGTAGGGGAAATGTCCGCAGAGGAATTTTTCTGCTGGGTCAAGTCTTTCCATGTACCATCTTCATTTAAACTACGAGTAGCAAAGTGTCCATTCATGGAACGACCGCCAGAAGCAGGCTCCAACTCAACGCTTGGATTGGCATATAATTGAGCAAAAAACTGACGAACAGTTAATTGATCGATAGCCATCATAAATGTTTGATCTCGGTAGTATCCAGATCTGAAATCACCATTTTGAAAAAACTTCGCCATGGCCAACTGAGGAACTTCCTTTCCGTCTCCAAAAATTCCAAATTTTGCTTTTCCCGTCAGCACTTCTCTTCTTCCTAGCAATGAAGTTTCTCTGCTTAGAACAGCCAAAGAATAATCAGCCAATATATTTTGTGTAAATTCTTCTTTGCTCAACTTCTTTTTGCTTGAATTATCTAAGGTCGCTTCTTTGCTCATGAACTATCGTGTTTAAAAATTTGCATTGCGAAATTACCAAAAAATCCCCTTTTTTTTAGGCAAAAAAATAGGGCCAAAAAGAAAGCAGGAGGGAAGTCCCTCCTGCTTAAAATGTGCCTTTGATATTGAAAGGATGATTAAAAATTGTTTAACTGTAGTTTTATTAATCAGTCGAATGGCACATTGCAAGTTAACGCTTTTTTGCATATTAATGAAATAATTAGACGTTAACTTTTGTTTAAATCATTGCGTTTTGTTTATCGTTTGAAACAAGTTCAGTGAAAAAGTATAATCTGGCTGACTGTTTGAAATAGTTTTATTTGAGATAGAATGTTCCCAGCTTATTTGCTCTTTTATTTCACCCACAGCCAACATAAATGTTATGCTCGTGAGTCCTACAATTGTTAGGAGAACAATTACTTTTCGAAAATGACGATGATTTTTCATAGAATTTATTGTATGATTGTTTTCGCAGTATCCGCTGATTGGCTAGAAACGCTTGGCAATAACTCGCAGTCTAAACAGTTTAATCCATTTTCGAGCATTATCCAAGTTTCACCCACCATATCTAAATCGTATTCGTTGGTGACATTCTTGATGTCATAAATCACATCTTGACTTCCTTCCTGGAGTACAATTTTCGCCCCAATAGGGAGCATAATGTGCACTTTCACTTTTTGATTTCTTAGTCGGTCTTCAATTTTAAAGTCGAGGTAAGGGCTAATTTTCAACAAGGAATCGGTTAGTGCATACGTGAATGAAATTTGCTCTGCTCGCTCTTTCGCCAACTTTCGTGATTTTGCATCAGCAGATCGCTCTACTATTAGCTCAATGTTACTTCCTTTTGAAGGCAAAACATCTACCGTTAAGTTGTCGTAGAAAATTCGATCAGATTCTATCCAAATATCACTATCGGTCGGTGGGAACAGGTATTCTCCGTAGGCATTATCATCTTCTGTCAAGGTGTTTAAGTAGATGATATTGCTAGTTTCTACAGGAATCGTTTCACGTGTTTTTTGACTTGCATTAAAATCACTCAAAGTGGAAGAGCCAATGAAAAAACTTAATACAACTCCTGCGATCCACAAAGCAATTAGCCCTATTCCAATTGCCTTATTGTTGGTTTTTACTTTAAATAATAGCTTAATTGCTGCATAAATTAAAGCAATTACGGGTATTCCAAACAATAGAATCACAGCGATTACGGTCAAGGTAGCGTTTGTTCCTGTTCCGATCAGCGCGTGTATAATGTCGTATGATTTAACTTGAAAAACACCGCTATCTGTAAACACATTGACCACTTCAGAATTAAATGCAGTAGCCAAAAGAACAAATAGAAAAGCGATTCCAATAATCAAAAGGATGACTCCGATAAACTTGATGAAAAACTTTAGGATGAATAGAATCACTGTGCCAACAAAAGTGATGATTTTAGAGAGTACACTGCTTGCAGAGTCGGCCGCATTTTTTGCACCCTCACCATTAAAAGAGTTTTTCAAGTCATTAAATTTATCTTCAACGGTTTTTTTTATGTTATCTACATTTACAGCCTCACCTTTCATTTCTAGCTTTTCAGCAGTGGTCTTAGCTTTGGGTATAACTATCCATAATATTAAATAGGGAATAAAGCCTACACCCCAAACGAAAAAGGCAAACAAGAATATGATTCGAACCCAAATGCGATCGATGCCGAAGTAGTGACCAATACCTGCGCACACTCCGCCAATTACTTTATCATCTTCATCTCTAAAGATTCGTTTTGATTTGCCATTAGACGATTGATTACTATTATTACTCCATGAAGATTTACCATCACTTTCACCATCTTCAATATATTGCTCAGGCTCACCCATTATTGCAATTACATGATCTACATCGCTCATAATTACCACAGATCGCTCATTATTAAAACGTTCTTTAAATAATTCAGCAATTCTGGATTCTATATCCGCCATGATTTCGTCACGACTGTCAGCATCATTTAAGTAGTTTTTTATGGTAGCCAAGTAGTTGTTCAGCTTGTCATAAGCATCTATCTCTAGGTAAAATACAATTCCACTGATATTGGCAGTTACTGTCTTGTTCATTTTTTTATGGTTTGTGGTTGGTCTGGTTATGCGTTCTTTTTTCTAGTTAACTCTACAGCTTTCATCAAGTCACTCCATGTGACGTCTAACTCTTTTAAAAAGTTACTTCCTTTTTCGGTTAGCTGATAGTATTTTCTCGGTGGACCCGATTTTGACTCTTCCCATCTATAGGAAAGTAGTTCAGCATTTTTCAACCGAGTTAGCAGTGGATATAGCGTACCTTCTACTACAATTAATTTTCCTTCTTTTAATTGATTAATAATTTCAGAGGGGTAGGCTTCTCCAACAGATAACAGCGATAAAATGCAGTATTCTAGTACTCCTTTCCGCATTTGGGCTTGTGTATTTTCAATTTTCATAATAACTCCTTAGGTCAATTATTTCTGTTTTTTTACGTTCATGTTGCCATAAATCGATAACAATACTGTATTACTTTCGGTAGTCGCAATAAAGTGGGCTTCTTTAACAGTAGAGCCAGATTTATGGATTACTAGGTAGGTTTCTTCGTTAGAAGAGCTGTATTCATCAACCTCTTCTTCTAAATTTACTTCTTCATAGCCTTCTTTAAGAAACTTTTCCCGAACATCTCCACCCTTTTTTATGTCGCTAATTACCAAAAAACGACCTTCTAAAAAATCACCTGTTATCCACTTTTGTTTACCATCTAAGTCAATATCGATATCAAAGGCATCAATCATCTCTTTTGATAAGCTCATGCTAAAGCAATCATGGTCACTTTTTAGTTGCTGATATATTTTATCTGATTTTCCACCATTACCTGCAAAAGTGAAAATGGAAGTTAGCAGCACTATGATTGTTAAACTGATTCGTTTCATTGGTCCTTGGTTTTAAATGTTAAGCAAAGATATATCTTTTAAAAGGTATTCTGCAATACATAGTACCATATTTTTTAAATTTTCTTGATTTGTGGAGATAGAAAAGGATGAATGGTCTCAGAAATATGATAGTTGGTATGGCAGTCTCGACTCACTTTTATATTTTTGAAAACGATTAAATTACGTCACTATGGAAATATTTTTATTGCCTGAAACATGGATTAGCCTGTTAACCCTGACCTTTTTAGAGATTGTTTTGGGGATTGATAACATTATATTCATTTCTATTGTAGCCGATAAATTACCGGTAGAAAAACAAGCCAAAGCGCGGAATATTGGATTGGTGCTTGCCATTGTGATTCGAATATTCTTATTGATGGGTATCTCTTACATCGTACAATTAACGAGTCCTTTGTTTACTGTTTTTGATTTTTCTATAAGCGTTCGAGATTTAATTCTAATTGCAGGAGGTATATTCTTATTGGCAAAAAGTACTACTGAAATTCATCATAAAGTAAATGGTGATGAAGAAGAGATCGGCGCAAACGGCGGAGCCA
>CBFHZL010000069.1:0-14779 GCA_965660325.1 uncultured Acidiluteibacter sp. | reverse complement strand
ACTTAAAGGTCTTGCAGGCGGCCGAGATTTAGACAAAGAGGTTGTTCGAGTAGTTAAGATGCTGCCTCAATTTGCTCCCGGTGAGCAAATGGGAAGAAAAGCTAGCGTACGATATACCATTCCGGTAAATGTAAAGATAGGATAAGGTATAAAAAAAGCCGATCAACGTGATCGGCTTTTTACTTTTATAAATTTTTAGATTAATCAATAATCATACAAGCACCCACTGTTTCGTGAGTTCCTTCATCAATTAGAATCATGCTTCCAGTATTTCTGTTTTTCTGGTAGCTATCAAAGAATAAAGGTTTGGTGGTGCGTATTGAAATTCGTCCAATATCATTCATTCCAATATTCTTATCTTCTTCTTCTCTATGAAGCGTATTGATGTTAACTTTATATTTTACATCTTTAATAATGCAACGTGCTTCATTTGTTGTATGTATAAGCGCATACTTTCCGCCTTTGATAAGTGGTTTGTCGCTCATCCAACAAACCATCATGTCTAGGTCCTGCCCTACTTTTGGCTGATTGTTTACACGAACAATCATATCACCACGACTGATGTCGATTTCATCTTCTAGCGTAATGGTTACCGATTGTGGTGCAAAGCCCTCTTTAAGTGCTCCCTCTGCAGTATCTATGCTCTTAATCTTAGAGCTAAAACCTGAGGGTAAAGCCATTACTTCATCACCTGGTTTGAAGACACCACCTGCAATTCGCCCTGCATACCCTCTGTAGTCAGGAAATTCAGCTGACTGTGGTCGTATTACATATTGCACAGGGAATCTGCAATCAATGTGATTGTGATCGCTACCGATGTGGATATTCTCCAATAAATATAATAGTGTTCCGCCTTGGTACCAATCCATGTTGGTTGATTTATTCACCACATTATCGCCATTCAGCGCACTGATTGGAATAAAATGAATGTCTTTTACATTTAGCTTTGAGGCAAATGCCTCGATGTCTTTCTTAATTTTTTGGAAAGTAGCTTCATCATAGTCCACTAGGTCCATCTTATTAATACAGAAAACAACGTGCGGTATTCCCAATAGAGAAGAAATAAAGGTATGACGATATGTCTGCTCAATGATCCCTTTTCGTGCATCTACCAAAATGATGGAAAGGTTTGATGTAGAGGCTCCAGTCACCATGTTTCTCGTGTACTGAATGTGTCCTGGAGTATCTGCAATAATAAACTTTCGTTTAGGCGTTGCAAAGTATCGATAGGCCACATCAATGGTAATTCCTTGCTCTCTTTCTGCTCGCAATCCATCTGTTAACAGCGCTAGGTTTACTTGTTCATCTCCTTTCTTTTTACTGCTGGTTTCTATTGCTTCATATTGATCTTCAAAAATTGATTTTGAATCGTAAAGCATTCGGCCAATCAATGTACTTTTTCCATCATCCACACTTCCTGCCGTTGAGAAGCGCAATAATTCCATATCTAAATAAGGGTCTTTACTCATGATTTTTGGTGTCTTTCGTTAGTTAAAACGTGTTGTGTCTTTGTTGAATGTGATTCGTTTTAGAAGTACCCTTGTTTCTTGCGGTCTTCCATGGCTGCTTCTGATCGCTTGTCATCAGATCTAGTTCCGCGTTCAGTAACTCTGGTGCTGGCAACCTCTTCGATAATTTTCTCCAAGGAGTCAGCATCTGAATAAACAGCACCTGTGCACGTCATATCGCCTATCGTTCTAAAACGAACGGTCATTTTTTCTGTCGTTTCTTCAGGTCGCTGTGGTACATGCTCTCCGGTAGACATCACTACTCCATCTCTAATGAAGCACTCTCGCTGATGAGAAAAATATAATGATGGTAATTCCATTTCTTCTTTTAAGATGTACTGCCAAATGTCCATCTCAGTCCAGTTGGAAATCGGAAAAACTCTGAAGCTTTCGCCCATATTCTTTTTCCCATTAAAAATATTCCACAGTTCAGGACGTTGGTTCTTAGGGTCCCATTGGCCAAAATCATCTCTATGAGAGAAAAAACGCTCTTTTGCCCTTGCTTTTTCCTCATCCCTTCTTGCTCCGCCAATTGCAGCATCAAACTTATTGTCTTCAACACCTTTTAAAAGCGCTACTGTTTGCAGTGCATTTCTACTGGCATTAAATCCTTTTTCCTCTGTTACAAGACCTTGATCAATGCACTCTTGAACACTAGCTACAATTAGGTTTACGCCTAATTTATTTAGATAATAATCCCTAAATTCAATGGTTTCAGGAAAGTTGTGACCGGTATCCACATGCATAAATGTAAATGGAATCTTTGCAGGCCAAAAAGCTTTGCGTGCTAAATGAGCACACGTAATAGAGTCCTTACCTCCTGAAAAAAGAAGCACAGGGTTTTCAAATTGTGCTGCTACTTCTCTCAAGACATAAATTGCCTCTGATTCTAATTCACTTAGATGTGATAAATTATATGCTTGCATATCTTATCGCTTGGTTATTTTGGTTAAAATAATTTCAATTAGTTGTTGAGCAGCCTCTAGCGGTGTGCTATCAGCTGTTTTAAGATCAACGAAGTTAGAAGTAGGTGCTTCGAAAGGTGCGTCAATTCCCGTAAAGTTTTTGATCTCCCCTTTGCGTGCTTTGGCATAAAGTCCTTTAACATCGCGCTGTTCGCAGATTTCTAAAGGCGTATTTACAAACACCTCTAAAAAGTTTTCTTCACCGATAATTGACTTTGCCTGTGCTCGTATCGCCTGAGTAGGACTGACAAAACAATTGATGGTTACTACCCCACAATTCACAAACAGTTTGTTGATTTCTGCTATACGACGTATGTTTTCCGTGCGATCGGCTTCAGAAAAGCCAAGGTTGTTGTTAATTCCTGCACGGATATTATCTCCATCTAGTACTTGCGTTAGGAAGCCCTTCTTATTAAGCAGCTGCTCTAAAGCAATAGCAATGGTTGTTTTTCCTGAACCAGATAAGCCAGTTAGCCATATAGCTAAGCTCCTTTGGTTAAGTAGGTTCTCTTTGCTTTCTCTGGATAGAATTTCATCAAAAACAGAGAATATATTTCTTCCTTCATCTTTCATTCAGCAGGCAAATTTAATAAAATAAAGGAGGTAAGCCCTATCTAATTGGTCTTCATTTTCAGTAGGAATAGTCCTCCTTTACCTTCGGGAATATTTATATCTTTGATTTTTTAATAATTCAACCCTTTTCAATTGAAAAATAGCATTCAAATTCCTGATTTTACGCAGAGCCCCAAAGTGGATCAAGTCGGCATCATTGAGCGAGCTTCACGGTTTCAGACCCGTAGCATAAAAAATGAAAGCAAACTACAAGCGCTTAAAATGGTATTGAATATGATTGACTTAACTACCCTTGAAGGTAAAGATACCGTTGGGAAAGTTCAGCAAATGTGCTATAAAGCGCAGCATTTGCATGACGATTATCCAAATTTACCGACTGTAGCTGCCGTTTGTGTATATCCATCAATGGTAGGTGTGGCCAAAAAAGCAGTAAAAGGAAGTGGAGTAAAAGTGGCTTCGGTTTCTACGGCGTTCCCATCAGGACAAGCACCTCTTTCTACAAAAATTGATGATACCCAATTTGCCTTAGATCAAGGTGCAGACGAAATAGATATGGTGATCTCTCGAGGTAAATATCACCAGGGGGAGTATCAATTTGTATACGATGAAATAGCAAAAATAAAAGAATTGTGTGGAAAACAGGCACGCTTGAAAGTGATCTTGGAAACCGGAGAAATCGGCACATTAGATGATGTCAGAAGGGCGTCTGATATTGCTATTTATGCGGGAGCTGATTTTATTAAAACTTCAACTGGAAAAATTGGGTCTGCTGCATCAATTCCTGTGACATTAACTATGCTATACGCCATAAAAGACTATTATTTAAAATCGGGAAACATGGTAGGAATGAAGCCTGCAGGAGGAATTTCCACTTCTAAGCTGGCTATTCATTACCTAGTGATGGTAAAGGAAATATTAGGAAATCAATGGCTTTCAAATGAATGGTTCCGTTTCGGGGCAAGTAGTTTGGCTAATGATGTATTGCTGCAGTTGGAAAAGCAGCGTCAAGGAATTTATCAATCAAAAGATTATATTTCAATAGACTAGTAGAATATGAGTAAGAAAAAAACGGAGACAGATAAGATTAGTTGGGAGTACGCTGCAGCTCCCGAAAGTGCAGGGCATATTCAATTGAAAGAAAAATACGATCATTTTATTGATGGAAGGTTTCAGCAGCCGTCATCTGGAAAGTATTTTGATAGTACTAATCCGGCAACCAACCAAAAAATTGCTTCTGTTGCAGAAGGAAATACTGCGGATGTTGACAAAGCGGTAAAAGCAGCTAGAAAAGCATATGATACTGTTTGGTCAGTAATGCCAGCCTCAGAACGGGCGAAATATTTATTCCGAATAGCGCGATTAATACAAGAAAAGTCGAGAGAATTTGCCGTTATTGAATCATTGGATGGAGGCAAGCCAATTAGGGAGTCAAGAGATATTGATATCCCATTGGCAGCAGCACATTTCTTTTACTATGCAGGATGGGCCGATAAACTTGATTATGCATTCCCCAACCGAAAACCAAAATCGTTGGGAGTTGCAGGACAAATTATTCCATGGAACTTTCCCTTATTGATGGCAGCATGGAAAATTGCTCCGGCTTTGGCATGCGGAAATACAGTAGTGTTAAAGCCAGCCGAAACCACTTCTTTAACAGCATTAAAACTAGCCGAATTAATCCAAGAAAGTGGCTTGCCAAATGGAGTAGTCAACATTGTTACAGGTGACGGAAAGGTCGGTGCCGATATTGTAGGGCATCAGGATGTAGATAAGATTGCTTTTACTGGTTCTACGGAAGTAGGTAAGTTAATACAGAAAACACTAGCAAGAACCGATAAAAAGGTAACCTTGGAGCTTGGAGGTAAAGCAGCAAATATTGTTTTTGAAGATGCTCCGATTGATCAAGCTGTAGAAGGTATTGTAAATGGTATCTACTTCAATCAAGGTCACGTGTGCTGCGCAGGGTCTCGATTATTTGTTCAGGAGTCCATCAAGGAAATTTTTATAAAAAAGTTACAAGATAGAATTGAGACCCTTATTCTTGGAGATCCGATGGATAAGAATACCGATGTAGGTGCAATCAATTCAAAAAGCCAATACGAAACCATAAAAGGTTACATTGAGTTGGGTAAAAAAGAGGGATTAGAGTTGTTCCAGTCTTCTTGCCAGCTGCCTAAAGAAGGTTATTTTATACGGCCTACACTTTTTACCAATGTAGCACAGTCAAGCAGGCTAGCGAAAGAAGAGATATTCGGACCAGTTTTGGCGGTGCAAACATTTAGAACGGTAGATGAAGTGATTGAAAAAGCCAACAATACGCCTTATGGCTTATCCGCAGGAGTTTGGACAGATAAAGGATCTAAGATTTTTAATTTAACTACTCGATTAAAAGCAGGAATAGTTTGGGCAAATACTTACAATAAGTTCGATCCAACCTCGCCTTTTGGTGGATACAAAGAGAGTGGATTTGGCAGAGAAGGTGGCCTACATGGATTATCGGCATACCTTAAATTTGATTAAACGGTGAACTTATGAGCGAACGAATTAATATTTTGAAAACGCATAAATTATATATTGGTGGAGCTTTTCCGAGAACAGAATCGGGAAGATTCTACACTCCTTTAAACGCAAAAGAGGAATCGTTAGGCAATATGTGCTTGTCTTCTCGAAAGGATGTTAGAAACGCTGTTGCGGCCGCAAGAAAAGCCCAAGCAGGATGGGCAGATCGCACTGCTTACAATAGAAGTCAGATTTTATACCGTATTGCTGAGGTGCTGGAAGGTAGAAGATCTCAATTTATTGCAGAGTTAATGCTGCAAGATAGCAGTGAAGAAGAAGCCGAGAATGAAGTGAATATTTCTATCGATCGATTGGTGTATTTCGCGGGATGGTGCGATAAGTATCAGCAACTGTTTAGCTCTGTTAACCCTGTTGCTAGTGCTCATTTTAACTTTTCATCCTTAGAGCCCATGGGTGTAGTGAATATTATTGCACCACAGCAATTTTCATTGTTAGGTTTAGTCAGTTATATTGCTCCAATTATTGCAGGAGGAAACTCGTGTGTTGTTTTAGCATCTGAAGCTAAACCACTTTGTGCTATCTCTTTTGCAGAAGTATTAAATGCATCAGATTTACCTGGTGGAGTAGTTAATTTGCTCACTGGAAATAAAGGGGAGCTGCTTGATCATATGTCGTCTCACATGGATGTGAATGCTGTTTGTTATGCAGACAACAATCGGGAGGAGTTGACGAAGATTAAAGAAGCTGCAGTTGAAAACTTAAAACGGGTAAAATCATATGCTACTGATTTGCTGACAGATTTGCTTGAAAATCCATACATTATCAACGACTTTCAAGAAGTAAAAACAACTTGGCATCCCATTGAAGTTATCGGGGCAGCCAAAGCATCGTATTAAAAAATTACTGAATAGAATGACACAAGAAGAACTAAAAGAATTGCTTTTTACAGCAATTAAATCAGCTTACCAGGGAGGCTTAGAGATATTAGATGTCTACGATTCTGAGTTTGCAGTAGAACTGAAGGATGATAATAGTCCATTAACTGAGGCAGATAAAAAGGCTCACTTGGCTATAATGGATGGGCTTCTCCCAACAAAAATTCCTGTGCTAAGCGAAGAAGGTAAGTCAATACCTTTTGAAGAGCGCGCTGCATGGGCAAATTTGTGGATTGTAGATCCATTAGATGGAACGAAAGAGTTTGTCAAACGAAATGGTGAGTTTACCGTAAATATTGCCTTGATTAGTGAAGGAAAGCCTGTGATTGGCGTTATCTACGTACCTGTTTCTAAAGTAATGTATTTCGGCCTGGTGGGTGAAGGGAGTTACAAGATTGAGAATTATGATGAGCTAGATGGTGCTAACACTATTGAGATTTTATTTGAAGCAGGTAAAGAGTTGCCACTGGATCAAGAAGAAAGGCCTTACACCGTGGTAGGAAGCCGCTCGCATATGTCTGCCGAAACAGAGGAGTTTATCAATAAGGCCAAGGATGAATATGGAGACATTGATATCATTTCTAAAGGGAGTTCGCTAAAATTATGCATGGTTGCTGAAGGTATTGCAGATGCTTACCCTCGCTTTGCTCCAACTATGGAGTGGGACACAGCTGCAGGCCAAGGAATCGTAAATGCAATGGGAGGTCAAGTAATTGATCAAACAACGCAAGAGCCAATGGTATATAACAGAGAAAATTTATTAAATAATTGGTTCCTAGTAACCAAATAGACCAAGAATTGATGAAAAAAATTGCCCTAATAACTGGAGTAACCGGACAAGACGGTGCTTACCTTTCAGAACTTTTATTGAGTAAAGGTTATGAAGTACACGGAATTAAACGAAGAAGTTCATTGTTTAATACTGAGCGAATAGATCACCTATACACCGATTTGCATGAGCAGAACGTAAAATTTAAATTGCATTACGGAGATATGACGGATTCTTCTAATATTATCCGAATCATTCAAGAAGTGCAGCCAACAGAGATATACAATTTAGCGGCACAATCGCATGTAAAAGTTTCGTTTGAAATGCCAGAATATACAGCTAATGTAGATGCAATGGGCACCCTGAGAATACTAGAGGCCATTCGTACATTGGGACTAGAAAAGACGTGTCGTTTTTACCAAGCTAGTACTTCTGAGTTGTATGGGAAAGTTCAAGAAATTCCTCAAACAGAAACTACTCCATTTTATCCACGGAGCCCCTACGGAGTAGCAAAGTTATATGGGTTTTGGATCGTTAAAAATTATCGTGAAGCTTATGGTATGTATGCTTGTAATGGTATCTTGTTCAATCACGAGAGCCCATTGAGAGGAGAAACTTTTGTTACCAGAAAAATTACGCGAGCTGCGGCTAGAATTAAATTAGGGTTGCAAACTAAAATGTATTTAGGAAACTTAGATGCTAAGAGAGATTGGGGTCATGCGAAAGATTACGTAGAGGGCATGTATCTTATGCTTCAACAAGATGAGGCGCAAGATTATGTATTGGCGACTAACGTAACAACTACTGTTAGAGATTTTGTTTCTAAGGCATTTAAGAAAGCGGATATAGAAGTTGTGTGGGAAGGAGAAGGAGTAGAAGAAAAAGGAAGAAACAAAGCAACGAATGAAATAATTGTAGAGGTTGACCCGAATTATTTTAGACCAACGGAGGTGGATTTATTAATTGGTGACGCTTCTAAAGCAGAAAAAGAACTCGGTTGGAAACCAAAGCATAATTTGGACGAGTTGATCGATGATATGATGACTTCAGATTTGGCACTATTTAATCGAGATAAGTATTTACTTGACGGGGGTCATAAAGTAGTCAATACCAATGAATAAATCAGATAAAGTATATGTAGCCGGACACCGAGGGATGGTTGGTTCTGCTATCGTTAGGGCATTAAAATCAGCCGGTTTCACAAATATAATTGGCAAAACATCTGCCGAGTTAGACTTAAAAAATCAAACTGCTGTAAATCAGTTTTTCGAAGAGGAACGCCCTGCTTACGTCTTTCTTGCTGCGGCAAAGGTTGGTGGGATTCAGGCAAATAATACCTATCGAGCAGATTTTTTGTATGATAATATGATGATTGCTGCTAATGTTATTCATGCTGCCCATGCTTATAAGGTGGACAAGTTGCTTTTTTTGGGATCTTCTTGTATTTATCCTAAAATGGCCCCACAGCCGCTAAAAGAGGAGTACTTGTTAACTGGTGAGCTAGAGCCTACCAATGAGCCATATGCCATTGCTAAAATTGCGGGTATTAAACTCTGTGAAACGTATCGTAGTCAGTATGGGAGTAACTTTATTTCGGTGATGCCGACAAATTTATATGGACCCAATGACAATTATGATTTGAATAATTCTCACGTGCTGCCGGCATTGCTAAGAAAGTTTCATACGGCCACTAAAAATGGAGATAAAGAGGTTCAAGTGTGGGGTTCGGGCAAACCCATGCGAGAGTTTTTACACGTAGACGATCTAGCTGAAGCTTGTATGCACTTGATGCAAAACTACGACGGTGACGAATGGATGAATGTAGGTACAGGAAAGGACGTGACGATTCGAGAACTGGCTGAGATTATCAAGAAAATAACGGGGTTTCAAGGTGAATTGGTTTTTGATGCGAGTAAACCTGATGGAACACCGCGTAAACTGATGGATGTTAGCAGACTTGCTGAGGCCGGTTGGACGTATAGTATCGATTTGGAGGATGGTATCCGAATGGTTTATGATGAAATAAAACAAACAGGGTTTATCGACTAGCAGATGAAAATTTACCTTACCCTTCTTTTGGTTGTTTTAACAATGATGCTCTCAGCGCAAGAGCTGCCATTACATCACAACTACTCGGCTCGATATTTGGGAGGGTTATATCAGTCTGATAGTTTAGTTGCCTATTCGGTTAAGCCTTTAGTTCCTAAATTTCATAATTTCGAGCATGAAGGAGCTTTGGGAAGACCATATCGTTCCTACGTAGCCCGAAAATTATTTTTCGAGCATTTCATCGTTATCGACACCTCCGATTTTTATGTGACCATCGATCCTCTATTTTCATTAGAAGCAGGAAGTGATTTGCAAGCAAGAGAAAACGAAGTTTTGATTCAAAATACGAGAGGTTTTCAGGTTCGTGGAGCATGGAAGGATAAGCTTACGTTTAGTACCAGTTTTTATGAGAATCAAGCGGAGTATCCTGATTATTTAGGTCGTTTTGTTGTTTCCACAGGAGTGGTTCCTGGTCAGGGCAGAGTAAAGAGTTTTAAAGATGGTGGCTACGATTTTGCAATGGCTTCTGCTCGAATAAACTATATTCCTAATGAGCACTTAATGATTTCTTTGGGGCAGGATAAAAACTTTATTGGAGAAGGATATCGATCTATTTTGTTGTCAGATAATGCATTTAACTATCCATTTATCTCAGCTCAACTGAATTTCCTTAATCGAAAATTTACCTACCTCACCATGATTGCAGGTCTTCAAGATTTAGACCGTGTGGGAGGTTCGTCACAAACGGAACGCATCTTTAACCGAAAAACAGCGAGTATTCATTACCTCGAGTACAGTCCAATACCTGCCTTAAGAGTGGGGCTTTTTGAGTCTACGGTGCTTCCTGATGCTTTAGCCCGCCAAGAAGATGGACCAAGAGATAACGCCAATTATTCCTTTATAAATCCTGTTATTGGGTTAAACACCTTAATAAATGGAAAAAATGACTCATTGGTCAACAGCACATTGGGTCTTAATGCATCATTTCGGCCGTTGAAGACCATGCTCGTTTATGGTCAATTATCATTCAGAGATTTAGACTTGAAAAATAGTTCGGCTCAACTTGGTGGTGTATTTAGTGGAATTAAAAACATGCTGTGGCGCCTTGAGTGGAATAATTCAGGGAGGAACTCGAATGGGCTATTTTATCAAGCAGCCGCGCAATCGCATTATGGCCAATATTTAGGGCACAATTATGGCCAACGATTTAATGAAATATTAATGCGTATTGACTATTCTAAAAATCGTATCTCAGCCGAATTTGGGGCTAACTATGTTCGTTATGATATAGATAATCTTGGTCCTTTCTTTAATTTTGACCAAGCTTTCCCATGGTTGCAAAATGATGAGTTAATACTTGCTAATGCTCGAATTGGATTTATTGTTAACCCCGCTACCAATATGCAGCTTTCGATCGGTGCAATCGAGCGATTCGGTAAAATAAAGGCAGAACCTGAAGATTTAACAAGTAATACGCGCTATCTTTACATTTCATTTCAAACAGCCCTAATTAACAGATATCGGGATTTTTAATATTTTTGACATCAAACTATTTTAATGGAAATTGCCTTAGCAACAATCATCGCTTTCTTTATCGTGCTCCTTGCGACTCCATCGTATATTAAGGTGGCACGAATGAAGCACTTGTTTGATGTGCCTACAGAGGATAGGAAGCAACACAAAGAAAGCACCCCTTCCATGGGAGGTATCATGATTTTTGCGGCCACAGTTTTTGCAACATTTATCTGCTTTCCTGAAGATTATTTGGGTTTTCTTAAGTATTTGATGCCCGCAATTATTATTATGTTCTTCGTTGGGATTAAGGATGATATAGTTGGAACCTCGGCAGCTAAAAAATTAATGGCTCACCTGATAGTGGCATTTATTATGGTGTTGATGGCCGAAGTAAAAATCACCAGTTTGTATGGCTTATTTGATATCCGTGAATTGCCAGAATGGGCCAGTATTTCCATTTCAGTTTTTACATTTATAGTTGTCATTAATGCCTTTAATTTAATTGATGGAGTCGATGGCTTAGCTGGTGGTGTTGGGTTTATATCAGCTACAGCATTTGGTGTCTGGTTTTTAATTGCAGGATGTTATGATTATGCAGTATTGTCATTTTCACTTGCGGGCGCTTTATTAGGCTTTTTAAGGTATAATTTTAGCCCTGCATCTATATTTATGGGAGATTCAGGTTCACTCTTTGTTGGGCTAATATTAGCATTTTTAGCTATTGAGCTGATTGAGTTTAAGCCTTCAAATCTGCCAACTTCAATCATTAGTATATCTAAGCCTATCTTTGCTATGACAGTACTAGTTTACCCGCTCCTAGATACTATTCGTATTTTTATTTACCGGGTAGCTAATAAAAAAAGCCCGTTTGAGGCAGACTCGAATCACATCCATCATAGAATTCTTGGTTGGACCAACAGCCATTCCAAAACTGCACTCAGCATATACCTTTTCAATATTTTGATGATAACACTCCCTGTGTTCTTCGCTGGATATAACCCAAGCTTGGTGTTTGCAATTGTAGGCTTTGTAGCTTTTGGTAGCTTGTTAATTCTTATAGTCAAGAAGCCAAAGTCATGAGTGCACCTAAGTACATCTTAGTGTCAATTGTTTTAACAATTGTATCGATGCTACTAGTTGCTCAGCCGATTAATACGAGTATTGGTTTGTTGCCCATTAGCTTGGAAAAGGAAGTGCTTAAAAATCGACAAAACCATTCATCTATTCAACCTTATCGGCTCAATGAAACCAATTTGTCAATTGATATATCAGATGAGGTAATTAGTCGTGCTTTTTCTCCTAATTGGTTTTCTTATAAAGATGGTAAAGGTCGATCACTTTCTATTCAACCTTACTTTGAAGGATTAGCCTTTTTGCAAAGTGGTGAAGGAATGAAGAATTCTGCCGCAATAGGAGTAAACTTAACGGCCACTTTGCATAAAAAAGTAGCGGTTGGCTTTACTTATTTTCGGCAGCTTGAACAAGATTTGCCCTATTTGATGGCTCCACACGCTAGGAACTTTTCGCCTGGAATGGGAGTTATTCGTCAACAAAATAACAATACCTATCAGTTTAATTTTCTGCAGGCTTACATCTCGTATTCTCCAAACCAACACTTCAATTTTGAGTTAGGAAATGGCAAGCAGTTTATTGGCGAAGGTTACCGAAGTTTGCTACTTTCTGATAATGCTAATAATTCTCCTTACTTTAAGTTAAGTACTAATTTCTGGAAGATAAGCTATACCAATATCTGGGCGTATCATCGTTCTATATACTCTCCTCAAAGTTCAGCTGCGCAGTTAGCTGATGGAGATTTTTTGGGTAAATACACAGCCTCCCATTATTTAGATTGGAATATATCTAAACGGTTTTCTATTGGTTTGTTTGAGACCGTTGTTTGGCAAACAGATGATAGTTTATACCACAGGGGATTTGATGTAAATTATGCTAACCCGCTTATTTTTTACCGCCCTGTAGAGTTTTCGATTGGTTCTCCGGATAATGTACTAATTGGTTTAAATACAAAATTGCGGCTGTTTGATCATCAATATCTATATGGTCAGTTGCTGTTCGACGAGTTTTTGCTAAAAGAGATACGCGCTGATATTGCCGAAGCGATAGATCCTGACCCTTCTCGAGAAAGTGGATGGTGGGCAAATAAATTTGGAGTGCAGCTTGGCTGGAAAGCTTTCTGGGAGGTTGGAGATGCAGACTTAAAAACGCGTGTAGAGTATAACCTCATTCGGCCTTATACTTATGCCCATTCAAGTGCAGTACAATCGTATACGAATTTTGGACAGTCGTTGGCTCACACCAATGGCAGTAATTTAAATGAGTGGATTTTATCCATGCTCTATGTGAAAGATCGATTTTCGCTAGAGACGCGTTTGTTCTATTTGCGCCAAGGAAAGTCGCGTGATGGATTAAATTATGGTGATGATCTAAATGAATCAAACATAACTCATTTTAAAAATTATAATAACCGTATGCTTCAAGGGGAGTTATTTGATGCTAAGACAATTACCGTAGATCTATCTTATCGTTTAAAAGAGCATTCGAACCTAGAAGTTACCCTTGGTTATTGGGGTAGAAACACTAATGTTGGTTCCGAGAATATGATAAGTTTCGGTATCCGCACACCTATTGCAAGAAGGAGTCGGGAGTTATAAATAATCTGTATTCGATTTAAATAAGCCATTTTTGCTTCTCTGACTTGAAATAATTCTTAATTTTGTGCATCCAATTAAATGGCAATCCATTTATGAGTTTAACTGCAGAAAAAGAGGCTATCCAAACCACTACCATTTCTTCGAAAATTGGCGATTATGCTGCGTTCATCAAGCTGCGATTAGCATCTTTGGTGGTTTTTTCGGCAGTGCTTGGTTATATGTTAGCAGTTCCTTCGGTTGACTGGACAATTCTATCAATTTTATGTATCGGTGGCTTCTTGGTCACAGGTTCCTCAAACGGTTTCAACCAAATTATTGAGCGTGATCTAGATAAATTAATGGACCGTACCAAAGACCGACCTATTGCTGCGGGAAGAATGAGTGTTTTAGAAGGTGTTTTGGTAGCAACGTTAGCAGGAGTTGTTGGTGTCAGCATGTTGTTTTACTTAAATACACTTACAGGTGTTCTAGGGGTTTTAGCATTATTTTCTTACGTTGCTATTTACACGCCACTTAAGCGAATCACACCTTGGGCAGTGTTTGTTGGAGCATTTCCAGGAGCGATTCCTCCAATGCTTGGTTGGGTTGCGGCTACCGGATCATTTGGTTTAGAGCCTGGGATCTTATTTGCACTTCAGTTTATGTGGCAGTTTCCACATTTCTGGGCGATCGCATGGAAAATTAATGATGATTATTTAAAGGCTGGTTTTAGATTACTCCCATCTCCCCATGGAAGAGATTCATTATCGGCTTTCTTAATTTTAGTGTATACCTTGTTTATGATTGCAAGCAGTTTTCTACCAATAATGTTTGGTATGGCTGGAATAGGGGCAGCTATTTTTATTGCCATAGCAGGAGTAATTATGCTAATTCCCGCTGTGAACCTATATCGTACAAACGAAATGAAATCTGCCACTAAACTTATGTTTGCTTCATTTGTTTATATACCAATTGTTTTGTTTGCACTGTATTTTGATAAAATTTAAGTTATGGAAGCAATAACGAAGTCTTTCGAAGACCAAGAACACAAGCAAAAAGTCATGAAACCACTATTGTGGGTAGGCATGATTAGTATTGTGATGCTATTTGCAGGACTTACATCTGCAGTAATTGTGAGAAAATCAGATGGTGTTTGGTTGCAGTTCTACATGCCAACAATGTTCTGGGTGAGCACGGTTGTGATATTATTGAGTAGTGGAACATTATTTATGGCACTTCAATCGGCTAAGAAAGCCAAGTTTGGAGCTGTCAAAGCATTTTTGGGAGCTACTCTGTT
>CBFHZL010000068.1:12650-14987 GCA_965660325.1 uncultured Acidiluteibacter sp. | reverse complement strand
AATTGATAGTAGTAGAGTCTGAACTTGAGGAATATGATAAACTCATTAAGACTAGTGATGATGCTTTGGCACTTTTTCCTAACCAACCTTTTCCATATTTCTTTGCAGGTGTTGCAAGCATGCAATTGGAAAATCATAGCCAAGCAATTTCTTATTTAGAGACAGGGAAAGACTTTGCGTTAAACAATAAGGCATTGAAGGCGCAATTTTACGCAAGTTTAGGCGATGCATATCATGCCGATGACCAAAAGGGTAAGGCTTATGAAGCATACGACATAAGTTTAAAGGTAGAGCCTTCTAATGTTTATGTATTGAATAATTACAGTTATTACTTATCCTTGGATAAGGAGTCCCTAGATAAGGCAGCTGAAATGGCCTCCTTTGCAAATAAATTAGCCCCAAATGAGCCATCTTTTCAGGATACTTATGGATGGGTACTATTTCAACAAGAGAAGTACGAAAAGGCCAAAGAGTGGATTGAGAACGCTTATAATAATGGAGGTAGTGAAAGTACTGTAATTGTTGAGCATTTAGGTGATGTAGCGATTATGCTTGGTAACACAGCTGAAGCTGTAAGATATTGGAAAAGAGCAAAAGAGATGGGCTCCGATTCAGAATGGTTAGATAAGAAGATAAGTGATGGGAAATACTATGAATAAAAGTAAAGCAATACTTCTTCTTGCTGTCATCACTATATTTATTTCATGTAGGGATAATAAAATTACGAGAAGACCACTTGAGGGGAAAAATAAAGACTTTCTGATGAGTGAGTTAATTAAAAATGAAGTAGACTTTACTACTTTCTCTGCGAAATCAGCTATTTCTGTTGAAAACAATGGAGCGAAGAATGCTTTTAAGAGTACGATTCGAATTCAAAAAGACAGTGCGATTTGGGTATCTATCACACCTCTTTTTGGGATTGAGCTAGCCAGAGTATTACTTACAAAAGACTCACTAAAAGTCATTAACAGAATTAATGCAGAATATTTCATAGGAGACTATGAGTACTTTTATAAAAAGTATGATGTAGCGCTAGATTTTGAAACTATACAATCATTACTCTTAGGGAATAAAGTGGATTTTGAGGAGGATGAAAAGCTGAAATTTAGTATTGACAATGAGAAGTATTATCTTGGTAATATTAAAAAGCGTAAAGTGGAGCGCGCAGATAAAAACTTGAGAAGAAAAGAATCAGATGAGGTTGTTAGCCTTTGGCTAAACCCAACGACATTTAAAATTGAAGAAATGCTTATTAGTGACCTTACCGCTTCACGATTTGTAAGAGCTCAGTTTTCAGACCATCAGGCATACGGCAAACAATCAATACCAACGAAGCTAATGTATTTTTTAAATGAATCAAAAGAGAATAAAGTAAGTATTGATTACACGAGAATATCTTTAAATCAAGGCATTTCATTTTCATTTAATATACCATCGAAGTATGAGCAGGTATTTTATTAATTCTTGTGTAATGATTTTATTTTCTTGCCTTGTATTTACTGCAAGTGGCCAAGGAAAACAAGAGCTTCAGCAAAAGAAAAAGCAGTTGCAAAAGGAAATTGTATACACCAATAAATTGCTAAATGAAACTGCCGAGAATAAAAAAGCATCCCTTAATCAGCTAGTTCAGCTTAATAAAAAAATTGATGCAAGAGAAGAGTTAATTAGCACAATGAATCAGGAAATTAGCTTAATTAATAGCTCAATTGACAGCAACCAATACATTCTGGATTCGTTAAATACGATGCTAATATCTTTAAAAGAAGAATATGCTAAAATTTTAAGAAGCGCTTACAAAAATAGAAGTGCTTATGATCAACTTATGTTTGTTTTTTCCTCAAATGACTTTAATCAAGCTTTTAAAAGACTGAAGTATTTACAGCAGTTTACACGCTATCGAAAGAGTCAGGTACTTAAGATAGAGTATACCCAAAAGGAATTAAATGAGAAAATTGTAGAGTTGGCAGCTATCAAGCAAAGCAAGGAGAATCTGTTAGCATCCATTCAAAACGAGTTTCAGAAGTTAGGCAGTGAAAAAAACCAGAAACAAACGGTTGTCAATCAGTTGCAAGGAAGAGAAAAGGAACTTAAAAGGGCATTGCAAGAAAAGAAAAAAGCGAGTCAGCAATTAGAAAAGGCAATTGAGCGAATTATTGCAGAAGAAATACGAAAAGCTAGAGAAGCGGCAAAGAAGGCAGGAAAAAACTCAAAAGGATATCCATTAACACCTGAAGCTAAAGAACTATCTAATTCGTTTACAGCAAATCAAGGTAAATTGCCATGGCCTGTTATTGAGGGATTAATTACCGAAAAGTTTGGTGAGCATCCTCACCCTGC
>CBFHZL010000068.1:0-5861 GCA_965660325.1 uncultured Acidiluteibacter sp. | reverse complement strand
ATGTGTCTACTAAAATTGGTTTGTACACTACGACTCCTTCCGGAATAAATGCTGAAAGGTTAACAATTGATGCTAATGGAAGAATAGGTATCAGTAAGACTAATCCTAATGCAACACTTGATGTTAACGGCGACATTCAACTATCAGGTGAATTAAGAACGACCATCACTGGCAATGCGAATATGATTCCGATTGCTTATGGTTATGTTAGTCCTTCAGGCGTTCTTTCAGCAAGTGCTGGAAGTTTAACGGTTGCTCGACTGGCACCTGGATTATATGAAATTACCATTTCTGGTAGAACATATTCGAATACATCAATGGTTACAAATGCTACTATAGTAGGGTCTACTTATGGGTTTATAACTACAGATGTAAATAGCGGGAAGTTATTAGTAACTACTAAAAACGCCGCGGGAAATAATACTGACATAGAATTTCACTTTGTAGTTTATCAACCGTAAAACTTAATTGATTACACGAAACAATGAAAATGTTTAAACACCTATTTGCTTCTCTTTTAATTGTTATCGGATGCTCTGCTGTGGCTTGGGGTCAGGTATCATTGGAGCGAACAGTAGTTGGTGCTGCAGGGTCTTCTTTAAATAGTAATAGCTATTTTATTGAGAGCACTGTAGGGCAAGTAGGAAGCGAGTTTTCTTCTTCTAATTCATTTCAATTAAATCAGGGGTTTCAACAAGGGAACTCAATCATTTTGTTTGATACAGTTAGTTTTGAGTTGACTACAACGAATACTTCTTGTGCAGGCACCTCGGACGGAGTGGCAACAGTGACTGATATCGAAGGAGGATTGCCTCCATATACAATTGAATGGAGTGCAGGAGGAAAAGATACCATAATTAAGAACTTAGAAGAAGGAACTTATGAGATTAAGGTTATCGCAGCAAATGGAGCGCAAGCTTCGAAAACGTTTACGATTAGCTCGGGAGTTGATAGCTTTTGTGAGTTAGTTTTCTATTCAGGTTTTACCCCTAATTCAGATGGAACAAATGATTTATTTATAATTGACAACGTTCAACTATTTGCATCTAATGAGCTTTCGGTATATAATAGGTATGGAGATCGCGTAATACGCGTTAAAAATTATAACAACACATCCTCTGTTTGGGATGGAACTAATAATAATGGAAATGCTTTACCAAATGGAACATATTTTTATATCTTCGAAGCAGGTGGTGACGCAAGAAAGGGATGGGTTGAAATAACAAAATAATGAAGTTGACAACATTAAAATATTTATTTCTGTTGGGCTTTATATGTGCAGCTATTGATGGGTTCACACAGCAGGATCCACAATATAACATGTATATGTTTAATCCACTTTCTATAAATCCTGCTTATGCTGGGAGTAGGGATGCGCTAAGTATTTCGTTAATAAATCGATCGCAGTGGGTTGGTTTTAAAGGAGCACCCCAAACACAAAATTTCGCTATCCATAGCCCGTTGTCAAAAAATAAGATGGGAGTTGGATTAGAAGTTACAAATGATAAAATTGGACCAAAAAACACCTTATCAATAGCTATGGATTATGCCTACCGGATAAAGTTAGGAAAAGGAAGTTTAGGTTTTGGTTTACGAGGAAGTCTTTATAATTACCAGTTTAATTGGAATAAGTTAACCTATAAGGAAGGTTATGAGCCAACTGAAGGAGCAGGAACAGAGTCATATATGGCACCCTCTTTTGATTTTGGTTTGTATTACAGTGATAATTCTAGTTACGTTGGTATTGAAGCAACCCACCTTACAGAAGATCGACTAGGAGAGCTATCGAGTAATGTGAATTTATCTAATACTGTCAATCAAAAAATGCATTTTACATTTACTGCGGGAAAAGCATTTAAGATTAATAAGAATCTTGTGTTAAAGCCATCGATTTTATCCAAAGCTGCTTTTAACGCTCCTGTTTTACTCGATTTAAATGCAAGTTTATTCATGTACGAAAAGGTTTGGTTAGGATTGTCATATCGAAAATCATACGGCATGTCGTTCATTAGTGAATACTATTTAACACAAGAAATTAGAGTGGGTTACTCTTATGATTTGCCCTTTAACGAATTGAGGTCAAGTACGAGTGGCTCTCATGAAATCTTTTTGGGATTTGATTTCAACGTTTTTAATTCAAAAGTTATTTCCCCAAGATATTTTTAATAGTTAATGTCAGTACAGATAAAAAACAAGGCAGCAATATTAGTTACTCGATACCTAAAGTTAGGAACCACACTACTTTTTGTTTTAAGTCTAGTTTTTTCTTTGGCTGCTCAAGAGAAAAGAGGCGATGCACTTGTAGATAACCTATCTTATGTAAAAGCTATTTCTGCTTATGAAAAAGCTATAGCAAGTTCAGGACCAACAGATAAATTGTATTTTAAAATAGCAGAAACCTATAGAAAGATTAAAGATTATCAATCTGCAGCTAACAATTTTAATAAAATTGAGAATATAGACACCCTGTCTAATGAAGTGCATTTGTATTACGGTCAAACCCTTATGACAGTTAATGACATATGGGGTGCAAAAAAGCAATTTCAGTTGTTTTTAGATAAAAATCCTAATAGTTTAATTGGTCGGCTAGCGCTTCAATCCACAGACAAAGTTACCAGTTGGAAAATGGTTAAACGACCATTCAGGGTAGATACGATAACCGGAATAAATACTGCATTTTCAGAATTTAGTCCTGTTGTATATAAAGATTTATTGGTATTTACATCTGATCGTTTTGTGGATTACTATAATGATAGGAAGTTTGGTTGGAATAATCAACCATATCTGTCTATTTATAAGGCAAATAAGACTCCATCAAATGCTCAAGCTTTTCAAGATGTAGGACTGTTTTCCAACGTATTAACTTCTCCATATCACGACGGGCCAATTGCTTTTGATTCAAGCTTTACTACTGCGTTTTACACACGAGTAGAGAAAAGAAATAAATTAAGAAGCTTTACCAACCGAATGAAAATATACTCGGCAGAGTGGAATGGTAAAAAATGGGCAAAAGAACAGCTTTTAGACTTTAACTCCGATAACTACTCTTGTGGTCAACCGTATTTTAGTTCTGATAGAAATCGATTGTACTTTAGTTCTGATATGCCTGGAGGCTTTGGAGGAATGGATATCTATTATGTAGTAAAAGCTAAAAACGGATGGAGTAAGCCTATTAATTTAGGGCGATTTATAAATACAACTGGAGATGAAGTATTTCCAACATGCATGGGTGATAAGCTCTATTTTTCATCAAATGGGTTGAGTGGATATGGAGGATTAGATTTGTTTGAGAGTATTATAACTCCAACAGATCATTCACAACCAATCAACTTAAAGTCTCCAATCAATACATCAACAGACGATTTTGGCTTACATTTTATAGATGATAAAACAGGTTATTTTAGTTCCAATAGACCTGGAGGTAAGGGATCAGATGATATTTATTTATTTCACAAATTAGATTCTACTTATACTGATACGGCTCAAATATCTGGCGTTTTTGAATATAATGGGTTGCCTATCGAAGGGGTTAAGTTAAACTTAACAGATAAGGATGGAAATATAATTGAAGTTGTTTATACAGATGAAAAAGGCCGTTTTATTTTCAACTCTCTACCATCAGATCAGAATTTCTTAGTGACACTAGAGGAGGATGATTACGAATCTTATGATAACGCGAATATTTTTATTACGAACCAAGATGGAGAAAAGGTTATTTTAACCGACCGTTTAGCTAATGGATCTTTTGCGTTTAAATCTCTCCCTTTTGACTTGATTAATCAACTCGAATTACTGGATGAACAAGATGAATCATTAAATTCTTTTGTAGTAACTACACAGATATTTGAAAAATTACCGGGAGATATTAATACACCCAAGAAACTTTATTTATACGATGATAGTGGCCTCATAATAGACTCAGTTTATACAGACAAAAAAGGAAGAGCTATATTCAGACAATTGGGACTAGAAAAAAATTACTTTATTTCCCTTGCAGAGGAGGAGCCCTCTACACAGTTCGCACTTATCAATGGACAAAATAGAATCGTTAGCTTACCATTAAAGAACCCTGACGGTAAAGTTGGAATAGATAACGGTGCATTTGTAAACCTAAACTTTCTAGCTAATCGTAAATCTAAAAAGACAATTTTTGTTGGGCAAGCAATTGGTAAAAGTGGAGTTATTGAAAATCTTAAATTGACACTACTTAATTTGTCCGGTGATACTTTAGCGACCACATTTACAAATGATGTTGGTGCTTTTGAGTTTCCTAATTTAGTTACCAATGAGAATTATTTGATTCGGGTAAATGATTATGATTCAATTTCTAGTAATAAGGTTCGATTGTACGCTCTAAATGCTAGTGGCAACAAGATGATGAAAATTGATCGGTTAATGAAAGGAGATTTTACATTTAATGCTCTGCCTTTTGATGAATTGAATGATATCGAACAGCCTGTTTTTCAAGATAATTTGATTAGCATCAACGGACAAGTATATGTGAAGCTTCCGGGGGATTTTTCTGACTCTGTAGAAGTGCTTTTATTAGATGAAGCAGGCTTTGTGGTAGGCAAAACCTATACAGATGTAAATGGTAGGTTTCAGTTTAACAAATTAAACCCTGATGGTAACTATTCATTTATAATAAGTGAGCAAGAAGGCGAAGACTTATCTCTGATTTTAGAGGACGATGCGCAGAAGTTACTAGCGAACACTATTCGCACAGGTAAAGGTACTTTTGAGTATACAAAATTAACAGCAGAGATAGGAGTACTAGAAGAGTTAAATGAGCAAGATGATGAGCCATTAGTATTTGCAAAAGGAGATAGAGGATTATTTGGCCAATTGTACAAAAAGTTACCTAATGATTACACCGGTCAGGTTATGATTTACCTCTTAGATAAAGATGGGAATATCATTGATGCAGTATTAACTGATGAGAAAGGACGCTTTAAATTTGAGTCTTTAGAATCAGATAAAAGCTACTCCTTTAAAGTAGGAGATCAAGCAGAGGATCTCAATATTGTAATTTATGATATTGATGATAATATTATAGCAAGTGCGGCACGTCTTGGTAGAGGGAATTTTAGGTTCAGTAAGTTAGACATTGAAAAGGGAAGTATACCGCTTGAGGAAATTAACGATAGTCCAATTTATTTTGCATTTAGTCAGCCTACAGATACGCTGAGGTATATGCCGTTAGACACCGCCTATCAAGACTTTCTGAATCAGTATGTTATTTACTATGACTTTGATAGTTATGACATTGATTCTTCAGAAGTTTTTAAATTGAATAGTTTGATTGAGAAGTTGCTAAGGCAGCCAACTATCGACCTTGAGGTAATTTCTTACGCTGACCCTATGGGTCCTGAACGATATAATGAAAAGTTGTCTAAGAAAAGAACAAAGTCGGTTATTGATTATTTTCAAGGAAAAGGAGTAAAAAGATCAAGGTTAAAAGGGTTTGGGAAAGGAGAGATTAATTTACTACTAATTCAAGACATTATAAATGTTCCATTAACCAAAGAACAGAACAGAATCAATAGAAGAACGGAGTTCAAGATCTATATGAAATAAATGAACCAACTACGAGCCATTTTTTTAACCTGTAGCTTATTATTTTCAACACACTCATTGTGGTCAGGAAACATTAAGTTTCAGAACCTTTCTACTTCGGATGGGCTCTCTCAAAGTTCAATCAATGCTATTCTGCAAGATGATGCTGGTTTTATGTGGTTTGGCACTCAAAATGGGCTAAATAGGTATGATGGTTATCAGTTTCATAATTATCGAACTAGTTTAACTGATTCCAATACGATTGGTGGTAATAATATAAAAGATCTTATTCAGGTAAATGGTGG
>CBFHZL010000067.1:0-15300 GCA_965660325.1 uncultured Acidiluteibacter sp. | reverse complement strand
CCAATCTTTAGTTCCTTTTTTATTTCGGTATCAAAACCAATAATTTTAAAAACCTCTTTGATATAATCATTGAATTTCTGAGTTGATAGCTTTGGTATATTGTAATCGTATTTTTCTAAAATTGATTTAGATAAATCAGTAAGCGGAATTGATAAATTTTTATCATTATTCTTTACGTCTTTAACTTTAATAATATCATTTATTACATCTCGTCTTCTTATGGCACTATAGTTACTGATTCTTAGACCTGTTGAGCATCCTAAGATAAATAAATCTCTTACTTTCTCTAATCTCTCATTTTTGCTAAAATCAAAATGAAAAACTTTTGTAATATCTTCAAATGTTAGTGCTATTTCATCACTTTGTTGAGCCTTTGGTGCTTTGAACTTTTGAAAATCGACTTTATATGTGTGATTGTTCTCTAATGCCCAATAAAGAAACGATTTTAGTAAACCTACATTTCTTCTAATGGTGTTAGATGAATGCTTCTTTACCTTGATGCTATATTCTAAGAACTCATTATAAAATGCTTTATTTATTTGATTGAAGTTGATTTTCTTCTTTCTGTAGTTTTCTAATTCAACTAATAACGTTCTGTTATAGATAAACCTTTTAATTGTAGTGGCAGAAACCGCTTCATCAGTAAAGTCAGTTTCTTTTTCTTTTATGTATTCATCATACACTGCAAAGAAGTTATTAGAAATGCCTTTAGTCCGTTTAAATTCAACATCAAATTCAGTTCTGACATCTTCAATTGTAATTTCTCTTTTTGCTAATTTGTATTCACTTACAATGTTGTCAAAACAAGTCTTATATCTATCAATTTGAGTTTTTATTTCTCTATGCTTTGCGGCTTCTTCAGTTCTTCCTTTTAGATTGTTGGGTTGCTTGTTTTCAGCATCCCAATCAGAAGGTTTTATTAATTCACCCGTTGAGTAGATAAATTTCTTTCCCTCGTTTTTAAAGTAAGCAGAAAAGAGGATTAATGATAAACCGTCTTTGTTGGGCTTCTTTAGGTTAAATGTACTTCTCATAGAAATATTGGTTGTCAGTTTGGTTGTCAGTAAAGATACGATTTATTACAACTATTGACATATATCTAGATATGTAAATTTATTTAAAGCATTAGTAATTAGAATTATTGATGTATTTAGATGTACTAAGATATTAAAGGTTCAAATACCTCTTTCTCCGCTACAGAAAGCTCCTTGACTTGTCAAGGAGCTTTTTTATTTTGCATCAAGCGTGAAGTTTACTTCTGAGCGCAGATGCAAAATAAAAAAGCCAATCAATTGAAGATTGATTGGAGCTTTTTGTAGTAGGTTCTCCCTTTCGGGATGGGCGTAACGCAGTGGAGCCAATCCCTGATGTAATCAAGCGTGAAGTTTACTTCTGAGCGCAGATGCAAAATAAAAAAGCCAATCAATTGAAGATTGATTGGAGCTTTTTGTAGTAGGTTCTCCTTTTTAGGGTTGGTGGAGAGAAACGAAGCCAATCCCAATTAATTAGAAGTAAAGCGTTAAGTTAAATTAATAAAGAAAATTCAAAATGAATTGGCTCGCAATGTCCCTACTTAGAGAGCTGCACCATGTTTTTTACCGCTTACTTTCTCTCCTAACATTCCTAATTTATAAAAATCAAATAGCCATATTGGAGCGCTGCCTGATAGCAATGCACGTAAAATAAGACTTTTTGAAACTCGGAAGGTTATCATTAAAATCGCCCTAGAAGCATTATTGAGAGAATAAAAGTAAACGCGCAGCAATCGCACACTGTGGGTAAACGCTTCTCGAGATTCTATTGAATTGACAATCTGCACCAAGTTAGCTATTGCTTGATTTGTTTTCTTTAAATAAACCGCATTCGTTTCAATATCACCATTGATTACTGGGTTTTCAATGTGGGTAATTTCAATTGCAGCTTTCTTTAACTCAAAACCCAATAAGGTATCTTCATGTCCATATCCTGAAATGCTTTCTTCAAAAGGGAATTTCCTGAAAATAGCACTGCGAATCACAAAATTATTGGTCATAAAGCTATCATTCGGATGTTGTTTTCTTTCTTCTACTGGCTTGCTTTCTCTGTAAATGCCATATCGATAGCTCAAAAGTTTCGAACGATCAGCCATAGCATCTGGATAAATTCTTCCACCACACACTACTTTAGGGCTGGTGTTGCGGATGACTGCTAGGTATGTCTGTATAAAGTTTGGAGGTGTTATTACATCGCAATCTAGAAATAGGAGATACTTAGCATCAGTATAGTTTAAAAATAAGTTCCTGATTTTAGCTCGCCCGATATTGCGCTCCAACCTAACGTATTGATGATTTATAGCCGCTGATGCATTTGTTTTATGATATGCTTCTTCAGACCCATCATCGATAAGAATTAAGTTTACAGGGATGTCAGTTGTGCCGATCTGCTTTTCTAGCGCACTGATTAGTGCTCGGATGTCGAAATTATAAACCGGAATGCAGATGCTTAACATATACTTTATAATGCGCTTTGTTTTAATTTGGAAAAATAATGAATTTAATATCGATATGTAACATCATATACATTACAACGAGTAGCTGCTTGAAATCCGCTTTGGTGTTATTTACATTAACTAATTTTGAAATATGGAAAATGGCAAAAAAACAATGGTAATTGGCGCAAGTACAAATCCAACCCGATACAGTTACCGATGCATTCATCAACTAACAACTCTTGGTCATCCTGTAGTAGCGATTGGTCTTAAGGACGGAGAAGTGGCAGGTAATCCGATTAATCAAGCGCTAGAACCCCATGAAGGTATAGATACTGTAACGCTTTACGTAGGTCCAAAAAATCAAGCGGCATATATTGATTATGTACTAAATACCATTAAACCAAAACGGTTGATTTTTAATCCTGGTACAGAGAATAATGCGTTTATGCAATCTGCTATCGACGAAGGTATTGATGCTTTTGAGGCCTGCACACTCGTGATGATGGGGACAGGTCAGTATTAATTTAAGTGGTAGTTGCCGTTCAACAATTCAATTTGATGATGGATTCTATCTTCGAACTGGAGAGCTCCTCTTACTATTATGTTTCGATGTTCGCTAGTGTCAGCTGTAATTAATTTTAATTGTTGGTCTTGGGTGAGGTTTAGTTTTAATGCCAATTCAAAAATCGAATTTAAAGGGCCGTCAGGAACTTCTTTTTTATACTGATGTTGACGAAATAAATTCAATGTTTTTTCTTCTAATGACTCATAAATTGGTAACTCATTAAATGATATCCCGGGATATAGTTTGTCTTTCCATTTCGGATAGAACTCTGTTACTTTCACCAGTCTTTCTCCTTTTATTATGATGTCAGATGTGCCATTTTCATATCTAGTAGCTACTGATTCAATAGATACGATGGTAGCAACTTCAGCCAGTTGCCCGTGGGCACTATAAATTATTGCAAACTCATTCACTCCGGCTTCTACGTCAGTAAGTAATTGTCGATATCGATTTTCGAATAAGTGAAGTGGAACCAGCTCCCCGGGCAAAACAGCCAAAGAAAGCGGAAATGCAGCTATTGATAATGGTGTATTCATGCTTTTAGGAACACCCACTTTTATAATTTGTTCACAGAATCTTAGGAGCTTATCATTCATTTTTGCATTACATTTGCGCCTAGTTTTTCTAAGAATCTGAAATGAAGAAAGAAGTCGCTGAAAATAACCGCAGCTTTAAGCACAAAATGTTATTGTATCATATTTATTACAGACGTACAGGTTTGTACCCATTTTTACTAAAACACACTATTCGTGTTTTACTTGGCATAGGGGTGCTTGTTGTAGGTTTGCTTGCACTTAATAAATATGTTATCAATGTAGATGATGCTATGCAGGCTATGTTCTCCAATTTTAGTGATGAGGCGATTCTAACTTTCTTCACCTTATCAGAAATTATATTGGGACTCATTCCACCTGATCTATTTATTGTGTGGGCAGGAGGTAAAGAAGATCCGTACACATTTCTATTATTGTTAGCTGTCCTTTCCTATTTAGGCGGCATGGTCGCATACGTAATTGGTAAATACATTGGTAAAGTTCATGCAGTCCAAAAGTATATACAGCACAAGTTTTTGGCCCATTTCGATATGATAAGAAAATGGGGTGGGTTTGTGGTTATTTTCGCTGCATTATTCCCGCTACCTTTTTCACCTGTGTGCATGACTGCGGGTATGGTGAGGTATCCATTCCTTCTTTTAGCGCTATTTGGTTTAACTCGGTTTGCGCGCTACTACATTTATGCAGCAGCATTATTTAATCTATTTTAATTTCCAACCATTTTTATTTTTTCTTATATTAGATGTTGTACTAGTTGAGCACTAGAAATTTTAACGTTAATACCTAAATAGATGGATAGTAGAAAAGGAGAGTTGTTTATTGAACAGATAGATTTAGGAACATCCGCTTACAAAAATATCGCATCTACTTACCGAGAAATGCAATCCCTTTTAAGTGAGTTATATACTGGTGCTAGAGCACAAATGGAAATTATTTCTGAGGTAGAAGAAGGTTTTGGTAAGGATGGTACGGAAAGTATAAATAAACTCAATGATAAATTGTGCACGCTATTAGATAAGTTCAATGAAGATATCGATGAAAATATATTATTATTTGAATCTTGTATAGAGGATTCCATGCGGTATTATTTGAAGTCCTTGGATTACTTTGAAGGCGAGAACTCAGAAGTAGAAGAGCTAAAGCAGGTCATTAAAACTATTCAGTTCTTAGAGGTGACTATAGCAAAAATTAGTAATAGGGTAAAAAGCGTTTCTAGTAATTTGAAGGTACTGCCTGTACTTACAAAGGAGATTAAAACGCATAAAAATAAATTTGATAAGGAGGCTAAAATACTACTGATTGCACTTCGAGTAGGTGATACTAAATGTAGAGAGACGAAGAAGAAAATAATTGCGGCAATCAATTAGCTGTTTAGTTTAGTATATAAAAAAAGCCACCGAATGGTGGCTTTTTTTATGCTTGTATCAATTGATTAACGCATTTCTTCAAAAACTTTTGCTGCATCAAATGCTTTAGCATCTTTCCCTTTTCGAGTAATTTTAATTGTTTCAATAGTATCTCCTTTTTGTATAGCATCTACTACATTTTGTCCTTTTGTTACGTAGCCAAATACGGTGTGTTTTCCATCTAACCAAGGTGTCTCATTATGAGTGATGAAAAACTGGCTTCCATTGGTTCCCGGGCCTGCATTCGCCATAGATAATACACCTGCTCTGTCGTGACGTAAGGTAGCATCGATCTCATCTCTAAATTTGTAACCTGGGCCACCCATTCCTGTTCCTGTTGGATCTCCACCTTGAATCATGAAATTAGGAATCACTCGGTGAAAAATGATGCCATCATAGTATGGAGTCCCTAATGCTTTAGAATTATTCTCTATTTTTCCTTCAGCTAGGCCTACAAAATTAGCAACTGTCATCGGTACTTTTTCATAAGCTAATTGGATAAAAATAGAACCTTTAGTGGTAACAATTTCCGCAAAAATACCTTCTTCCTTAGCCGCTGGAGTTTCCGCAACAGGCGCCGTTTCTTCAGCTACAGAAGCGGCAGTTCCTGTTGCTGTTTCAGTTGTGGTAGTTTCTTCATTAGTTTTTTCTGTACCTGATTGTGCGCCACATGCGACCAATGCAACAAATGATAAAGCTGTTAAAATTGTCAAAGAAATCTTTTTCGTTTTCATAATTGTATGTATTGTTTAATTAATAATTCTTCCGCCACAGCGAAAATATTTTTTATAATAATCCATTTCTAAATCGCTAATTACTACTCCTCTCGATGTAGAAGCGTGCACAAACCTTCCATTCGTTAAATATACGCCAACATGGGATAATTCTCGTCTTCCAATATCGAAGAATACTAAATCGCCTTCTTTTAGATCACTTTTTTGTACTTTTTCATTAACCATGGCATACATATCTGCAGCTCTTCTGGCTAATGGTATTTGGTAGGTAGCGTTATAAACTGCTGCAGTGAATCCAGAACAGTCAACTCCTTTCTTAGATATTCCTCCATATTTATAAGGTACACCCATCCAATCGTCTATTGCTTTGTAAAGTAATAAGTTGATTATATTATCTTGGTCGGTGTTTAATAAGGGGGCATACTTTTTTCGAAGATACGCAAGTGAATCAATGCTAGCTTTCTCTTCTTTTGCCGGATGATTAATTGTTTTTATTGTAGACTCCTTCTTTTCTAGATCCACTTCTCTAGTATTCTTTGTGGATGTTGACTTTACGGGACTGTCAATAACTGCAATAGTTTGTTTTTGACAGCTGTAAAAAGCTACTGAGATAAGTATTAGGAGGAATGAACAACAATTCTTCTCCATATTAAATTACAGACTTAATCAATCGTAAACGGTGAGAGTAGGTTTTGGTATCAACGTTGTAGATGCCTTGGTGGTCAATTCTATCAATTCTAATCTTACCGGAAGCATGAATGATTCGATTATTTTCCAACATAATGCCTACGTGAATAATAGCGCCTTCATCGTTATCGAAAAAGGCCAAATCACCCTCTTCTGCTTCTTCTATAAAGGACAGTGTTTGCCCTATTTTGGATTGCTGAGATGCGTCTCGCGGTAGGTCTACGCCATTCATTTTGTACACTAATTGCACAAAGCCCGAGCAGTCGATTCCAAAAGGAGATCTTCCGCCCCATAGGTATGGTGCATTTAAATACATAAAGGCATTCTCTTTTAGTTGTACTTTCGGGATGTTTATGCTTTGATTAAAGGCATTACCTTCAAAGTGATAAACTTGATTGCCAATTGTAAATTGTTGGTCTTTTAACTCATAAATAGTACTACCCAACACTATTGGTATGATTTGATGATCTGATACTCTCGTTACTACTTGTGCTAAATCAGAAGATATAAATGGTTTGAGTTTTTTTAACCGTTGGAATTCATCTTCTTCGATCAGTTCAAACTGTTTCTCATCCACGTAGCATTCGTATCCGTCGGGTTGTGTTTTTACACGAAACCAGCTCTGCTTTTTTTCATAAACTTTTATTAGTTCTCCAAAAAGTAATTGAGTTACTATCTCGCTTTTATCGCTTGCTTCAGCTCTACAAGGAACTACACTAAGATTACAAACACCGTATTTCATCAATAAATGGTATGAGAAAAATAAAAGTGGGCCGCAAATTTTACGACCCACTTTGGTTAATTATACGTTTTCAATAACTAGCGCAGATGCTCCACCGCCACCATTACAGATTCCTGCAGCACCTAACTTACCATTGTTTTGTTTTAATACGTTGATTAATGTCACGATGATTCTAGATCCCGAGTTTCCTAGTGGATGACCTAAAGAAACTGCTCCACCGTTAACATTAACTTTTTCAGGGTTTAATCCCATCTTTTTATTGTTGGCAATACCTACTACAGCAAAAGCTTCATTTAATTCGTAAAAATCAACATCTGTTGTTTTTAATCCTGCTTTATCTAGCGCTTTAGGAAGAGCTAAAGATGGAGCAGTTGTGAATCGTTCAGGTTCTTGAGCTGCATCGGCATAAGAAACAATCTTCGCAATCGCTTTTAAGCCTAGTGCTTCCATTTTTTCTTTGCTCATAAGCACTAATGCAGAGGCACCATCGTTTAGAGTAGAAGCATTGGCAGCAGTTACTGTACCTTCTTTTTGGAAAACAGGACGTAAGCTTCGGATTTTATCCATTTTTACGTTCTTAAACTCTTCATCTTCTTTTACAATAAGAGCATCTCCTCTTCGTTGTGGCACTTCTACAGGAACAATTTCTTCTGCAAATTTACCATCAGCCCAAGCCTTTGCTGATCGTTCGTAGGAAGCAATTGCATAATCATCTTGATCTTCTCGAGTTACTTCGCATTCTACCGAGCAAAGCTCAGCAGCATTTCCCATATGATAATTGTTGTATACATCGGTTAAGCCATCTTTAACTAAACCATCTACTACAGTTTTATTACCTAAGCGAGCTCCCCATCTTGTGTCTTCCATGTAGTAAGGTACTGCTGACATGTTTTCCATACCACCTGCAATTACTACATCATTGTCACCCGTCATTATACTTTGTGCCGCTAACATAATTGATTTCATACCTGAAGCACATACTTTATTAATGGTAGTGCACGGTACATTCTGACCAATTCCTGCAAATATTGCAGCTTGTCTTGCAGGTGCTTGACCTAAGTTAGCTTGCAACACGTTACCCATGTAAACTTCTTGCACTTCTTTCGCGTCTATTCCTGCTTTGTCTAATGCTCCTTTTATCGCAGTGGCGCCTAGCTTAGTAGCAGGCACACTTGACAATACTCCTCCATAGCTTCCCATTGGAGTTCTCACTGCAGAAACGATATATACTTCTCTATTCATAATTCTTTATTTTCGATGAGTAATTTTCTAATTAATTCTAGGCGAAATTAATTATTTAAGTTCTATTTCAGAAACAGTATACATCCATTGTTATACACGACTTAATCAACAGTTCGGTTACTAGAGAAAGTCCACGCGGCAAAAGAAGCTCACCTTCAGTGACGTGTTACTGTGTTAGATATTTTAGTGATTTATGTTACTTTCGTAGTCGAAAATGATTCCTACATGAGCAGATTATTCAATTTTTTCAGAGACCGATATGATGGATTTTTTAAATTCTTCATTTTTCTATCTGCTATGGTCTTGATTGTTTTTATCTTTCCGAAGGATAGTAAGTTTAAATATGAATTCCAGAAAGGGAAACCTTGGGTACATGAAGATTTGATTGCTCCTTTTGACTTTGCAATATTGAAACCCAAGGAGCAAGTCACAAAAGAACTTGAATACCTAGAAAAGAATAAGAGGTATTACTTTGATCTAGACACAACTGCTATTTCAGACATTACAAATAGTTTCTTTACTAAGGTAAGCGCCGCAAGTGCAATTCGTGAGGATTCATCCTTATTAAAAAGCGAGCTTAACACCAACAAAATGCGCATCTCAGATGCCATTAAAGAAATTTATACAACTGGAGTAATTGAACTTATTCCTGCAATTGAAGCAAAAGGTAACCATATAGACATAGAGGTAAAGCGAGGAAATACTGTTTATACCCGCGAATTGGACGAAACTTATACCTTAAAAGGTGCCACTGCTCATTTTTCAAATCAAATTAAAGATCTTCACCCTGCTTTAAGTATACTCTTGACCACTTCATTTGAAAATGTGGCCGTTTATAATTTAACTTTTAATAAAGGCACAACAGAATTAGTGCAGCAAGAAGCCGAGCAAAAGCTATCGCTTACCGAAGGGTTGGTGCTAAAAGGAGAAAGTGTAATTTCAAAAGGAGAGCTTGTCGATGGCAAAAAGCTACAAATGTTGCAATCGTTGAAATCCGCGTTTGAGTCACAAATGGGAGGCGGTAATCAATATATCTTTATACTGATTGGTCAATCACTACTTGTATCCCTTGTGCTCTTTTCATTGGCTCTATTCCTATTACTCTTTAGAAAAAATGTTTTGGGAAGCGATTTTCAACTAACATTTTTATTACTGCTAATTGTTTTATTCGTGTTTGTTGCTAAGGTCTCTATCGGCGTGGAAGTCTTCAGTATTTATCTGGTTCCATTTTGTATGTTACCGATCATAGTGCGGACGTTTTTTGATACAAGAGTCGCACTGTTTACTCATTTGGTATTGGTTTTAATTGTTGGTTTTATTGCTCCAAATCCTTACGAGTTTATACTGATTCAAATGTTAACCGGTATCGTGACTATTTTTAGTGTACTGAGTATTAGAAATAGGGGGCAACTCTTTATTTCTTCTGGTGTAATATTTGTCGTTTATAGCTTATGTTTCGTAGGAATCTCCATGGTTCAAGAAGGTGGTTTGTCTACTATTAACTACGATGCTATTGCATGGTTTTTCGGCAGCGCCATGCTTACCTTGTTTGCTTACCCTCTCATCTATGTGTTTGAAAAGATTTTTGGATTCGTTTCTGAAGTTACCTTGTTAGAGATTGCTGATACCAACAATAAACTGCTTCGACAGTTAAACCTAAAAGCTCCAGGTACTTTTCAGCATTCACTTCAAGTAGCAAATCTAGCTGAAGAAGCGATACGTGCCATCGGAGGTAATCCTTTATTGGTTCGAGTTGGAGCATTGTATCACGATATTGGAAAAATGAATGCACCATTGTATTTCATCGAAAACCAAGCATCTCATATTAATCCTCATGATGAATTAAGCCCAGAAGAGTCAGCTCAGATAATCATTCAGCACGTGCAAGATGGAATACGGATAGCTAAGAAACACAAGCTGCCTGATATCATTATTGACTTTATTCGAACGCATCACGGAACAAGCGCTGTGCGGTTTTTTCTAAATAGCTATCAGAAACAAAATCCTGATATTACCATTGATGAGGGGATGTTTAAGTATCCAGGTCCTATTCCATTTTCTAAAGAGACTTCTGTTTTGATGATGGCAGACTCGGTAGAGGCGGCATCTAGAAGCTTAAAGAAATATGACGCAGAATCTATTGATCGATTAGTTGAATCGATCATTTCTTCTCAGATGAATGATAATCAATACGCCAATGCTGATATTACCCTAAAGCACATTAGCATTATTAAGAAAATGTTTAAGCGAAAGCTAATGAATATTTATCATGTAAGGGTAGCGTACCCTGAGATGGAAAATTAGAAACGCTTATTATTCTCAATGGCTACAGCTAGCTTATTGAAAAGCATCAGGGTGTATGAGATCGCTAGGCCAGGAAATACAGCCAACCACCAAGATGAAGGGCTTTTTCTTGCTTCTGAAAGGATACTTCCCCAACTCACATCGTCAGCTTTTATTCCGATGCCTAAAAACGAAAGCGTTGATTCTGCTAATATTGCACTAGTAATTCCAAAAATGATATAAACGGTTGTCGATTGCAACGCTTTGGGCAATAGGTGCTTTAATAGAATGTAATAGTTTTCAAAACCGAGAGCCTTTGCTGACTCAGCATAGGTAGTATTCTTTAATTTCATTACTTCTGCTCTGCAGTACCTCGCTATTCCAGTCCAAGCGATAATACCTATAATCCAAATGATGTTCCACTTAGATGGAGTTAGAATTGCCGCTAAGCTGATCATAATAAACAAGCTAGGAATGGATTTGAACAATTCGATTAATCGGATTACCATAGCATCTAACGGTAGAAAAAAATGATAATTTGGAACGAACCGAATGCTAATGTTTTGTCCGATAATAATTGAAATAATTACAGAAGATAATAATATTAAGAAGTTAAATGTTTGATTAGCTAAAAACTGAATGATACTAAACTCTAGTCTGCTTACCTTTTGATGAAAACCCAAATAATAGCCAATGGTCAGTCCAATACAGACTGTAAAAAATGTAAATGGACGAATTTTTATAGATCGATCACCCCAAAAACCTGCGGAAGCACCAAGTAGAATGCCTATTAGTGCTGCAATTAGCATTGATCCTAAACCGACGAAAATTGCCATCTGTGTACCGTATATAATTCCTGAAAAGACATCTCGTCCTAGCTCATCAGTACCTAACCAGTGCCTGTATCGTATATTCTTTACATTCTGATTTTCGAATGGTCCTATTGAGTTTGCGTTGCTGTAATCTAAATTATTTGGTGCGTAAGGAATGATTGCATTAACGGTCCAGTCATATTCAGTAGAATTATGGATTGGGTGTGTTGTTAGGAATGGAAAAGATACACTGCCACCCTTCATTGCTATAATGGGTTGATCATTTGCAATTAACGGAGCAAAAATTGTAATGACAAACAAGAGTACTAGTTGGCTAAATAGTAGTGGATGTTTTAATGTTATGATAGAGAAAGATTTCATGAGCGCTCACTTTCAAGTAACTTAATTCTTGGGTCAAATCTTGCATAAAGAATATCTGAAAGCAACATTCCAAGCATAACTAGTACTGCAGAAATCATTACAATCGAAAAAACAGTTGGGTAATCTCTATAATTAATTGAGTCTACAAGTAATTTACCCATTCCAGGAATAGCAAATATATATTCTACCACAAATGAACCTGAAATAACAGAAGGAATAAGATTCCCTAATTGGGTTATTAGCGTAAATGATGTGTTTTTGAGGATGTGCTTCCAGTAGATAGTTTTTCTTTTTAAGCCTTTTGCTTTTGCTGTTTGCACATACTTTTCTGTATTAATTTGAATAATTGAACGCTTTGTTTGTTCACTGATATATGCTAGAGAGCTGTATGAAAAACAAATTAATGGTAAAATTAAATGCGGAACTACTGTACTTACAGCATCCCCCCAACTTGATGAATTTGTAAAGTTACCTAGTCCATAGCTTGGAAACCATTGAAAATGCTCAGGGCTGGCTAAAAAAATAATGAGCAAACTTGCAAGCCAAAAAGAAGGAATACAATGAACTAAAAAAAGTACTTGCGTTATTACTTTAGCAATAAATGAATGCCTACGCATTGCAAGGTAAACTCCTATAGGTACAGCTATAAGGTAGCTAATAATAATTGAGACAGTGCTTAAAAGAAGAGTCCATAAGATGCTATTACTTACTTTCGAAGAAACTGGTGTTCCATCTGTAAATGAAACTCCGAAATTTCCGGAGAGCAAGTTTGTGATCCAATAATGGTATTGATTGTCCACACCATGCCATACAAATTTGGGAATAAAGCGATTTAGTCGACTTTGGTTACTAGTCATTGTTAGAATAACTGACTCTAGTTTGGATAATTCTCGTTTAACGCTTAGCTCTTTAACGCTCCCGAGTTTGAAAAATAGTAATTGGTCTATTAGTCCTTTTGTAGAATTGGTCCTTTTTAAATTACTAATCAACTGTTGTATTTTGTTTCTAAGAGATGGATCATCTATTCGGTAAGATAGAGCAGATAGATTATTTAAATGAATTATGTACGTATTGGTTAGCGGCCAATCGCCGTGCTCAAAACTCAAAAGCGAAACATTTTCTCTAAAACCTTTGTCAATAATTTTGTATAACGTATCAGTCTGCGTGGCATCAGTTATTCTGAAGTAGAATAATGGCTTATCAAAATTATGAGCTTTATTCACTTCTAAGGCTTTTTGTTCAATTACACGTTGATCAAGCTCCTGGATGTTGATGCTCTTCTGTCGTTCAATTAATAACTCTAAAGGGTCCCCAGGTGTTTGAGTACTTATAAAAAATACAATAAGTGAAATCCCTAAAAATGTAGGGATCATAATCAAAAGCCGTTTAAGGAGATAGTGCAGCATTCTGAGTTTATTTAAACCCCGGGGCCCAAAAGCCCGGACGCATTGCAGATAAGTTGTAGTTGGTAAATTCTTTGTTTATCGCCATTCGTTCAAGTGGTGTATAGAGATAAATGTATGGTAACTCATCATGTATGATCTCTTGGAATTTGAGGTTATACTTTGCTCGCTCCTCAATGGTGGTAGATTGGTTAATTAGATCAATTAATTGATCAACTTCAAGATTTGAATAACTCACTTGGTTAGTACCCTCAGCTATGGACTTGGAGTGAAATAATGAACTGTGATTTCTTGGTGTAGGAGCAAAAACTTTTCCAAGAAAAGAAATATCAAACTTTTTGCGTTTTAGGTTTTCAAGATAAATAGACCATTCAAATGATTCTATGTTAATTCTTATGCCTGCTCTTTTAGCGTCTTCTTGAAAAATTAATCCGATTCTTTTTCGTGATTCATTGCCACTGTTATAGCTATAACTTAACTCAAAAGGAATGTTAACACCTTCAACTACTTTTTCAACTATACCGTCTCCATCATTATCTTTCCACCCATTTGATGCTAGTATACTTTTCGCTTTTTCAAGATCAAATTGATAAGGTTCAAGGTCAAAGTTATAATTTGTCTTATCAGAAATTGCATTGGGCCCTACAATTCGTTCCCCGTATCCATATGCAACTATATCAATGATTTTTTCCACATCTAACACATGTGCTAATGCTTTTCTAGCGCTCTTATGTCTTAATACTGGATGATTAAGATTTAAGCCTAAACAATAATATGCGGTAATAGGGCTTGTTACAAAATTGAATTCATTTTTATATACATCAGACTGACTCATTGCGGAAAACTCTTTGGGAGATATTCCGCGCATTAAGTCGATGGATTTATTCTTTAATGCTGACAAAGCGGTAGTTTCATCAGGGATGATATGATAGTTGATATTGTTAACACTTACGTCAAACTCTGTGTTTTCGCCTTTATACCGGTGACCCCACCAATCTTTTTTTAATTCCAGTTTTAGATTTCTACCATCGTTCAACTCTGAAACTTTATAGGCTCCTGAACCACTTATGTATTTTAGATTAGATTGATACTTAGAAGACTTAAAAGCTTCATTGAATGATTTAATAATCGAGTCTTCTATAAGTAGTTCTCTGTTTTTGTTTAGAAAAGAAATTGTAAAGTTGTCAAGTAGATTTGTCGGATCATAATGATACTTCGGTAAAATGATAATATCACCCACAAGATATTTAGAGTGAAGTAAATCCATTTTTGAAATGATGGTAAACCTACGTTCGTTTGTGCTATCTTTAATAATAGAATCAATTGAGTTTAGAAACCCATTGTATCCATATGTTGATGCTCCGGGTAATATGTTTATTTTAATTGAGAAATCTACATCGCTGCTTGTAACAGGTGATTGATTATCCCACTTTGCTCCATCTCTTATTGTAAATTGATAGTGATGTAGACCTAAGCTATCTGTTTTAATTGCAGGAAGAGAATCTGCTAGCAATGGAGTTAATTCTAATGTTTGATAGTCTATAGAGGTTAGTGTTTGGAAGAGGTATGGACTAACAATACCAGAAAGCTCATCAACATATGTGAGTGGATTAAGGTTCATTGTTCCTGAGATCTCTCTAATGTTTAGAGTTCTTTCAGTACTTGTATTGGTCGTTTTTTTATCTTTTGGATGACAAGCGGTGAATAGGAAGGGAGTAATAAGAGCAATTAGTAGGTTGGCAAAGGCAAGTCTCATCTAGACTATTGATTTAGTATTGGTTAATTTGATTTTTGATTTTAACAATTTTAAGAATTAAAGATAGCTCCAAAAAGATTGAAAAAAAAAGATTTTTTTTTGAAATTTATTCGCATCAAATGAAAATGAATTGTTACTTTTGCTCTCCCGTTTGAGAGAGGATATCAATAGCGATTGATATAGAAGGAGTAGAAATACGGAACCTTGGAGGGGTGGGTGAGTGGCTGAAACCAGTAGTTTGCTAAACTGCCGATCTCGTAAGGGA
>CBFHZL010000066.1:11181-15330 GCA_965660325.1 uncultured Acidiluteibacter sp. | reverse complement strand
TACTCTTATGATTACAACACATCTGAGATAAGAAATGTCTCAAGTGGAAGTAATGAATTATTTATTGCCTTTACCATCTATTAATCAAGTTTTTGCAACTATTATGACAAAATTAAATACTCCCTCATTCCTACTTTTCTCAATGATGTTCTGTATCTCATTGGGTGTGTTTGGTCAATTTAACCAACTAGATGTGGAACAAATAAAACCTATTGATGCCTTAAATACTAAAGCAGAAGAAAATGTGCCTGTTGTTAATAATGCGGGAGACGAGATGTATTTTATGCGGACTTATATTGGGAGAAAAAAACTTTCTAAATCAGGACAAGAGATATGGTCTAGTAATTTTAATGGCGAACAATGGGAGAGCCCGACCGAAAAGCAATTATCAGTAAATGATAACGCCAATAATGCAGTAATTGGAATTTCTAAAGACAATCAGCGGATCTATTTATTTAATTCTTTGGATACGCGTCATAAACTTGCTAAAGGATTAGGCTACGTAGAAATGGATGAAAAGGGTAAATATTCTTCACCAATTGGTATTGATATTCCTGGATTCGAAGTAGGAAATGGTTATTATTCATTTTATGTAACTCCCGATGAGCAGCAGTTTTTTATAGCTGCTGCGTTGGACTCTTCAGGATATGAAGATCTTTACGTGAGTTTAAGACAAACAGATGGTAGCTGGGGAGAGATCATTAGTTTAGGAAACCAGATTAATACACCGACGATTGAAACGACTCCTTTTTTAACCGAAGATAAACGAACGCTTTACTTCTCAAGTGACGGACATGGCGGAGAAGGTCAAGCGGATATTTTCTATACAGAACGAATAGGTGAAGGCTGGACAAACTGGAGCAAGCCGGTAAACATGGGAAGCCCTATTAATTCTCCAAAATTTGATGCTAACTTTATACTGATTAATAATGGCGGTGCTGTATTTTCTAGTAATAGAGAATCAGAATTGAGTGACTTATATCAGGTAGTTTTTACAAAAGAGGACAGTTCACGACTCTTAACAATCTCTAAAAACACATATGATTCCTTAATCTATGGAAGCCTTAATATTGTTGCTGCAGGGTTAGTAAAATATGACTCTTTTGCTTTGGTCATTAATAAATCTAATGAAGCCATTACAGACACAGTTTTTCCTAATGAAACAGGGAGTTTTGATTTTAGACGACTCGATCCTTGTCCGTATAGAATTTCATTTATAGATGAGAAGGAGGAGGAGTTAACGGATTTAATTCTAATCAACAACTTAGTTGTTGACAGCTTGTCTAATGCCAAAATGGTGTATGCATATGATGACTTATCAGATAAGCTAGGTGTTTTTGGACAACTCGAATTTCCTGATAATTACAAAACAGAATCCAAAGTCATCGATTTGTTAGTACTAAATGATAAGGATGAAATAATAGATACCATAACGACCAATAGTGATGGGGGATTTGCATATACCAAAACCAATACGAATGAGGTAAAATTTCTGCTGTCATCTGATAATGATTTAGTGGTAGAAAATATTATTATTTCAGCAAAATCACCTAAAGGCCTTTTAGCGGATACTAATTTGTTACTTGCAGGCAACTCTTCTTTGATGGATACCACAGAGAGTTTTATTCCAAGCTTGGATAGTGCGAGCAAGCTAAAATTTTCAATAAATGGGATTCTTCAAGCAAAGAAGATAATTCTTGTTTATAATGATTCAGGTGAGTTAATTGACAAAATAGAGACTGGGGAAGATGGCGAGTTCGACTACTATAATTTAGAAGCTTCTTATTATGTTGTTGATACTGTAAAGGTTTCCGCAGATGACTTAATGATGGCTATTAGCACAGTAAAGGATGGTGTAGTTAACATTGAGATTGGTGAACACGTTAACCCACAACTTACCGTATATTTTGCTTTTGATTCTCATCTAATTTCGGATAGTTCAAAAGTGAAGATTGATGAGTTTATTAACCAGCTGAATATGTCTGAGATTGAATCAATTCAAATGATCGGGCATACGGATGGAATGGGCCCAGATAGCTATAACGATCGATTAGCAAATAAAAGGGCAATTTCAGTAAAAGCCTATTTTATTGCTAAAGGAATTACAATGGCAGATTATTTAATTGAATCTAAAGGAGAAAAGGCTTCTGTAGCTAGTAATAATACTATTGAAGGAAGACGATTAAATAGACGTGTAAATGTGATTGTTAATTAGCGATTTCCAAACTTTTATTAAATGGAGAAGACTAATGTTTTCTCCTTTTTTTTGCAGTAAAACTCCTTTTTTTTGCAGAAAAAACTACAAATTAAGCAGTTCTCCTAAATGCATAGGTATTTTACTTAATTGCTTGCATATTTTTAGGTATGTCCCTTGGTGCTAAGTTACTTTGCACAAAATAAAAACTAATTATGAAAAAATCATTACTCTCAATTTCACTTGTGTTACTCGTTGTCGCAGTAAGTTTTGCCCAACAAGTCTGGAACTTTAACTACACAGGAAATCAACAGTCCATTACTTTACAACCTGGAAACTATCGGTTTGAAACTTGGGGTGCTCAAGGTGGTACAGGAGAAAGTTATAACAATACGTCGAGAGGTGGTTATGCTGTTGGTGAGATTAATTTAACAGCTCCACAAACTTTCTATATTTATGTAGGACAGCAAGGTAGATATTTTACTTATGGAGGAACTACTCATAGTACTGCTGTAAATACTATCGGAGGATGGAATGGCGGTGGCGGTGTATTTAATTCAAGGGCTTCACATGGTTCGGGAGGAGGTGCTACGGATATATGTCTTACCTCAAGTTCTATGACTCTAACAGATTATTCCTACCGACGAAGTTCTGCTTCATACAATAGTCGATTAATTGTAGCCGGTGGTGGAGCCGGAAACGGTAATTGGCAAACCCAAACGTATGCGGGAGGTGGTACAAGCAGTATAGGTACTTGCCCGGCAACTCAAACTTCCGCAGGAGCTTGCCTTCACCCTGGTGCCTTTGGGTATGGAGGTAGAGGAGAAGGTGGTTCAGGTGGCGGAAATGGCGGCGGCGGCGGCTGGTTCGGTGGTGGAGCCCAAAGGGGAGGCTCTACAGGAGGTAGTGGTGGATCTGGCTATGTGCTAACAGCATCATCTCATAAACCTTCAGGGTATTCCGTTAACGCTAGTTATAATATGTCCAATACCTCTTTAATTGCAGGAAACGCATCTATGCCCAATCCATCAGGAGGCACGATGACAGGAAAAACAGGTAATGGATATGCACGAATTACTCAATTATATTCAGTTGCGATCACCGAAACATCTTCTATATCATGCAATGGATCGACTGATGGTGCACTTTCAGCAGCTGGTAATGGTGGTTTAGCTCCTTACACATACTTATGGAATACAGCTGCAACAACAACTAGTATTTCAAACTTGTCAGCAGGAACGTATACAGTAACGATTACTGACCAAAATAGTAATACTACATCGAGTAGTTATGTGTTGGCAGAACCAACAGTTTTAGCTAGTTCAACAACAGGCACCAATGTGTTTTGTAATGGCGGTTCAGATGGATCAGCCAGTGTTTCGGCAATTGGAGGTACGTTACCATACACTTATGCTTGGAACAACGCTGCCTCAACAGCTGCAATAAGTAGTGTTTCAGCAGGAACTTATACGGTAACGATTACCGATGCAAATGGTTGTACTACAACAGACAGCCAAGTAATAACAGAACCGACGGGTATGACGCTAACTACAGCAATTACGAACACGGTTTCTTGTAATGGTAACGCTGATGGTAGCGCTTCTTCAACAGTTTCCGGAGGTGCAACACCATATACTTATGCATGGAGTACATCAGCAACTACTGCTAATATTTCAAACTTGTCAGCAGGAACCTACACCGTAACGGTAACGGATAATAACAACTGTACAAAAACATCAAGTTTGGTGATTACAGAGCCTGCTATTCTTTCAGCAACTTCAACCAACACGAACGTAAGTTGTAATGGCGGTTCAGATGGAACAGCAATGGTAACAGCAACAGGCGGAACAACTGCATATACTTACCTATGGAGCAATGCAGCAACCACTGCAAGCATCACCGGCTTAACTGCAGGAACATATACGGCAACTGTAACCGATGCTAACGGATGTACG
>CBFHZL010000066.1:5982-11084 GCA_965660325.1 uncultured Acidiluteibacter sp. | reverse complement strand
ATGCAGCAACCACTGCAAGCATCACCGGCTTAACTGCAGGAACATATACGGCAACTGTAACCGATGCTAACGGATGTACGACAACATCAAGTGCAACGATAACTGAACCAACAGTGCCAACATCAAGTGTTACAGCGACAAGTTGTGATAGTTATACATGGTTACAAAATAACATGATGTATACTGCTTCAGGTGCTTACTCAGATACTGTTCAAACTGCACTTGGTTGTGATTCAGTAATTACACTGAACTTAACGATCAACAATTCAGCGATGACTGCTGATACCATCACTGCTTGTGATAGCTATACGTGGATGCACAATAGCATGATGTATACAACAACAGGTGTTTATGTTGACACAGTACAAACAAGCTTAGGATGTGATTCAATCGTAACGTTAGACTTAACCATTAACAATTCAGCGATGACTGCTGATACCATTATTGCTTGCGATAGCTATACGTGGATGCACAATAGCATGATGTATACAACAACAGGTGTTTATGTTGACACAGTACAAACAAGCTTAGGCTGTGATTCTATCGTAACGTTAGACTTAACGATTAACAATTCAGCAATGACTGCTGATACCATTATTGCTTGCGATAGTTATACGTGGATGCACAATAGCATGATGTACACAACAAGTGGTATTTATGTGGACACGGTACAAACAAGCTTAGGCTGTGATTCAATTGTAACGTTAGACTTAACGATTAACAATTCAGCAATGACTGCTGATACCATTACTGCTTGCGATAGTTATATGTGGATGCACAATAGCATGATGTATACAACAACAGGTGTTTATGTTGACACGGTACAAACAAGCTTAGGCTGTGATTCAATCGTAACGTTAGACTTAACGATTGATACCTTAGACTTAACCATTGCTAAGTTTAATGATTCATTAGTAGCTAATGATGCTAATGCAACCGCTTATCAGTGGATTAATTGCGATAGTAACAACAGAATTATCCCTGGCGCAACTACAGCAGGATTCAAACCTAGCTTAGATGGTAACTACGCAGTAATCTTAACCAAAGGTGCATGTTCAGATACTTCAGCATGTCAGAATGTAGTAGTAAACAGCATCAGAGAATACAGCAAACAAAATGACTTTGTAATTTATCCGAACCCGACCAATGGGCAAATCTTTATTGAATTCGAAGGAGTTGTTGCTCCTAACTCTCCGATAGAGGTTTATTCGTTGACTGGTCAAATCGTTCACACAGCAATCGCTAATAACAATAAAGTAGTGGTTGACTTAAGTGGAATGGAAAGAGGTATTTACCTAGTTCGATTAGGTCAAACCATGAAGAAAGTGGTCTTGACGAGATAAATAAGACCAATTCTTTTTATAAAAATGGGTCAACTTCACTGAAGTTGACCCAATTTTTTTTGATTATTTCCAATTTAGTGAATGCTTTTTTGTGCCAGAAAAAAGTATGAAAATTACCCCTAAATCAGCATTAAATTGGAAGGTAAAATCAATTTCATTTAAAAATAGTACAGAAAGCAAGAGTAGATATTTTAACCTATAGTTAAGATGTTTTAAAGTGTTAAGTTGTTGTATATCAATAAAATTAATTTATTAAGACTAAAAGGTTAAGATGGCTAAAGTTGATACAAATTATACATATATAGATTTTGTATCCTCAAGTCTTTGGGAAACGTGCAGTTTTGTGCTTGATTAAAACTAAACCTAAATCGCTGCCCCCATATTGGTGCGATAAAAACTTTATTTATGAAAAAGATTACTCTTTTTAGAGCCCTCTTTATGATGGTGGTGCTTTCAATTACTCAAGCAAGTTTTGCGTCGGTAGCAAACCTTAAATATAGAAACAGCACTAATATTGATGATCCATTTTTACTAAACCCTTCACCTATTAGTCCTAGTCTAATTAATCAGGGAGATACTGCCTATATATGCTCACGGTCTAGTTTTACTCGACTTTCAACCGCTACGGGTCCAGGAAATAAATATGCTTGGTATAAATATTTAACAAGTAGTCCTTTGTGGAAACTAGAAAGTACTGTCTCTCCTGTTGGGACGTCAATGGATATGATAGAGCACCAAGGAGAATTGTACGTTTCCTATACAAGCGGCTCTCTTAATAGAGTTGCTGTAAAAAAATACGATAAGAATTTAAATAAATCCACATTAGGTACTGTATTGAGTTCAAATAATGCTTCTTATACTTCATTGGCAAAGACGAATGATGGAAGCTTATATGTTGCATACGTAGATGGGAGTTCTTCAGATCGTGTAACTGTAAAACGATATGTAAATGGCTCATGGTCTACAGTAGGTACATCAGGTTTGTATAGAGGTCGTGCCAAAGATGTTAATCTCCAAACTAATGGTAATGTGGTGTATGTGGCATTTGCAGAGATAGACAATGGCTCTAAAGTAACCGTTCAATCTTATTCTCCGGGTTCGTCATCATGGAGAAATATTGGTTCTCCTCGTTTTACAGATGGAGCAACCAGTTATTTAAACTTCTCAAAGACGAGTACTGGAAGTTTGTATGTTGCGTTTCGTGATGATGCAAATGGTTCAAAAGGAACAGTAATGAGGTATAGTGGAGGTTCATGGATATACGTAGGTACGAAAGCGTTTACACCAGGTACAGCCACGGACATTCATTTGGCGTTTGATGAAAACAATGTTCCTCATGTTACTTTTCAGGACGGAAGTACATTTGATCGCTCTCAATTAATGAAATTTTCTTCAGGTTCATGGACGAACGTTGGGAATAACTATACTGCTAATGGCTCACGGTATAACCGGATGACATTTTATGATGGTAATGCATACATAGTTTACAGTGATGGGAGCGATGCAGGTAGACCTAAGGTTATGCGATCAAACGGTTCTACTCCTTTGCCTTATGGTGCAAATAATGTTTTTTCTTCAGGCTCTGCTAGATATTTTAGAATTACGACAACACCATCAGGTGTATTTATATTGTGGAATGATATTTCAGGAGGAAATGACGTGAAGCTTCAAAAGCTAGAACTCAAAAGTTACGAAACTAGTGCTCCTTTTATAAATGCGTCATTCGGAACTTATGACTTATATAAATGGTTTACTACAAATAGTGCATCAGAGAGTGCTTCTTGTGTGGTAACAAGATCTACGTTAGATGCAATTGTTACAAACTCTAGTACTACATGCTATGATAATGCAGATGGTTATGCAGCTGCTGTTGTTACAGGAGGAAAGGCACCATACTCTTTTTTGTGGAGTAATTCCGCAACTACTGATACTGTAAGTAATTTATCTTATGGCTTTTATAGGGTTACAGTTACTGATGGTTCTGGATGTACAACATTAGGTTCCGGTGGAGTGCCACGCTCACCAAAACTAATTCCTACAATTATTTCCTCTAACATAGTTTGTTCTGGCAGTGCTACAGGTACTGCTTCTGTAACTGCTACAGGAGGTGTTTCTCCATACAGCTATTCCTGGAGCAATACAGATACGACTTCATCTATTACTAATTTATCTCAAGGACTTTACTTCGTAACCATTACCGATGCAAACGGCTGTACCGCATTGGATTCAGTAAGTATTTTAGATACGAGTAGCTTTACACTGGATATGCCTCAAATACAAGTTAAGTGTTTTGGTGGCAGTGATGGAGCGGTTATATTGGATGATATCATTGGAGGGATACCTCCTTATACTTTTTCATGGAGTAATGGAGATACCACTCGCAGCATCAATGGACTTTCAGTAGGCACTTATACCGTAACAGTGACAGATTCTGTAGGCTGTACGGTTACCGATAGCCAAACGGTTACACATAGAGGTAGTTTACTAACTTCTACAGTAACAGTAACAGATACAATTAAATGTTTTGGTGATCGAGCAAATCTATCGATAGCAGCGAATGGTGGTATTCCTCCATATAATTACTCATGGCAATATGGAACTACTAATAGTAGTAGTCAGTATCTAAACTTTGTGCCAAGTGGGACATACATTGTTACAGTAACTGATTATGTAGGTTGCTCCTCAGTAGATACGTTTTTACTTGCTGGCCCTACAGCTGCTTTAGATGTTAATCCCGTGGTCGTGGACAGTGTTTCTTGCGTTGGAGGCTCTGCTAATGCAGTGGTAACGGGTGGTACTGCCCCTTTTTCTTACATGTGGGGAAATAATGATACCACACAAACAGCTGTAAACCTTCAGAGTCGAGGTTATAGTGTTACTGTTACAGATGCAAATGGCTGTACGGATGTGTCAGGTGTATATGTGCCCAATCAACCTCCATTTTCTATTAACGGGTCAGTAGTTACTCCTGTAAGCTGCTCAGGTTTGAGTGATGGAGTAGTAACTGTAACTGGTTCTGGGAATGACAAACCATTTACTTATCAATGGAGTACAGGTGATACCACCGCAACCTTAACCGGGCTATCTGGAAGTAATAGGCCTTACTTTGTTACCGTTACCAATGCAAATGGTTGTACAGATACAGATTATGCGTATTTACAGGAAGGCCAACCAATATACGGCGATGAATTAGATACTGCTGTTTGTGGTAGCTTTACATGGGCGCAAAATAATGTAACGTATACAACAACCGGTGATTATGAGGATACGGTGCAAACGGCTCTTGGTTGTGATTCTATTATTTTCTTGGAATTAACGATCAATCAGCCAAGCTCAGAAACGCTTACAATTACAGCATGTGATAGTTATACGTGGTTGCAAAACAGCATGACGTACACTACGGGTGGTGTGTTTGTAGACACAACACAAACGGTTAATGGTTGTGATTCAGTAGTAACGTTGAACTTAACGATCAATAACTCATCTGCATCAGCAGTTAATGTTACCACATGTGATTCATACACATGGATGCAAAATAACACAACTTACTTAACGAGTGGGCAATATGTTGATACCATTCAAAATTCAGTAGGTTGTGATTCAATTGTAACGTTGAACCTGACGATCAACAATTCATCTGCATCAGTAGTGAATGTTACCGCATGTGATTCGTACACATGGATGCAAAATAATGCTACCTACACGACTAGCGGAGCATATATTGATACCGTTATGAATGCAGTTGGATGTGATTCAATC
>CBFHZL010000066.1:0-5972 GCA_965660325.1 uncultured Acidiluteibacter sp. | reverse complement strand
CCTACACGACTAGCGGAGCATATATTGATACCGTTATGAATGCAGTTGGATGTGATTCAATTATCACATTGAACTTAACAATCAATAATTCAACAGCATCAGCAGTGAATGTTACTGCATGTGATTCATATACATGGATGCAAAATAATGCAACCTACACGACTAGCGGAGCATATGTTGACACCGTGATGAATTCAGTGGGATGTGATTCAATTATCACATTGAACTTGACGATCAACAATTCATCTGCCTCAGCAGTAAATGTTACCGCATGTGATTCGTACACATGGGTGCAAACTAATGCAACCTACACGACTAGCGGAGCATATGTTGATACCGTTATGAATGCAGTTGGATGTGATTCAATCATTACACTGAATTTAACTATCAATAACTCATCTGCATCAGCAGTAAATGTTACCGCATGTGATTCATACACATGGGTGCAAAATAATGCAACCTACACGACTAGCGGAGCATATGTTGACACCGTGATGAATTCGGTGGGATGTGATTCAATTATCACATTGAACTTAACGATCAACAATTCATCTGCCTCAGTAGTGAATGTTACCGCATGTGATTCGTACACATGGGTGCAAAATAATGCAACCTACACGACTAGCGGAGCATATGTTGATACCGTTATGAATGCAGTTGGATGTGATTCAATCATTACACTGAATTTAACTATCAATAACTCAGCAATCACAGCAGATACCATTACTGCTTGTGACAGCTATTCATGGATGCATAATAGTATGATGTATACTGCATCAGGTGTTTACAGCGATACACTGCAAACAACTTTAGGCTGTGATTCAATTGTATTGTTAGATTTAACAATTAACAATTCATCTGTAGCAGCTGTAAATGTTACCGCATGTGATTCGTACACATGGACGCAAAATAATGCAACCTACACGGCTAGCGGAGCATATGTTGACACCGTTATGAATGCAGTTGGATGTGATTCAATTATCACCTTGAATTTAACCATTGATAGTTCCTCTGCATCATCAGTAAGTGCTGCGGCGTGTAATTCATACACATGGACACAGAACAATGTGACGTACGCAATTAGTGGTGCATATACGGATACCATTAGCAATGCAGTAGGATGTGACTCAATCATTACATTAAACTTGACAATTGATACGTTAGATGTATCTGTAGCGGTAATCAATGACTCATTAGTAGCCAATGATGCAACTGCAACTGCCTACCAATGGATTAATTGTGATAGCAACAATGCAATTATTGCAGGGGCAACCAATGCAGGCTATCGCCCAATGGCATCAGGCAACTATGCAGTAATTTTAACCAATGGAGCATGTGTAGATACATCAGCTTGTCAGAATGTGATCGTTAATACACTAACAGAGCGTGTTAATTTATCTGACTTTAATATCTACCCTAATCCAACTCAGGGATTGGTTTACATAACTGTTGATCTGCAATCGGTAGCCACAGAACCATTGGTTATTTATAACTTAACAGGTCAAGAGATAGGTACGTATGAAGTAAATACTACTACCACAGAGATTGATTTAAGTAGCTATGAAAAAGGCGTATACCTCATTAGATTTGGTCAAACCATCAATAAGGTTGTATTGACAAGATAGAGTTGTTTTGTTCCTCACCATCGGGCGGTTGCATTGTAATCGCCCGTTTTTTATGGTGAGTTTTCTACGTTTATATGGGCTGTGGAGGGATCAATCAATTGGATGCTAATATCTCATCCTAACAAAGGGTTACATTTAATACCCCAAACTATTGATTCCTTAATACTGCTCTTAGATTTCTAAAACAGATCACTAACTTCAATACGAATTAAAATTGCTACTTATTGCCGGTGAACTGCTTATAGTCTTTAGGAGGCAAGCCTGTAATTAGTTTAAAGGAGCGGTAGAAGCTAGTTCTATTACTAAAACCCGCATGTTCTGCAATGTCGTTCACAGAGTAATCAGTACTTAATAATAGTTCTTCAGCGTATCTTACTCTTAGTCGATTCACTAGAAAGCTAAAATTGTTACCTGAAACTTCATTAATACACTTTGATAATGTAGAAATATTAGTTCCTATTTCGAACGCTAATTTTTCTAGTTTCAAGTCTGTTTGAAGATACAGTTGATTGCTCTTTAGGTGCTCTATCGCTTTAGCATATAGTTGTTTTTCATTGTTTTGTCCATCACTTTCTTCTAACTGCTCTATTCTGCGATACTTCGCATTGGATATAATATAGGAACTTAACTTACCAAGTCTTCGTTTAAATAGTAAGATTACGAGCAATGCTGCGATTGAAATAATTGAGAAAATAAGGATCAACCCCTTTTCTCGAAGCGACTGTTCGAGCAATACTTTTTGATTACTGAGTTCTTGCTCCACTTCTTCTGTTTGATGGATCACCCTCAATTGGGCAATCTCTCGTTTATTATTTAATCTGTCTAGCGAGTCAGTGAACAATTTGTAGTTATTTAAGGCCGCTTGATGTGCTTCAGCATTGCCCATCTTTGCAAATATTTCCATCTCTATTTCAGCTCCTAATCGCTTTACGTATAGGTCGCTATTAAAGTTGTTTGATAATTGGGTTAAGATAGCAATGGCGGTATCATAATTACCCAAACCGCTCTCCAGTTTGGCTGTTATTAATGGAATTCTGATTAATCCCACGTATCCATTTGGGTCAATGAAAGACTTGCAGCTGTCGATCAAAGTATAAGCAGCAGAATAATTCCCCAAGAGGGTTTGGTAGGAGATGAGGTTAAAATAGGTTTCTCCTGTGCCATAGGTGTTTCCTACTAATTTAAAGTTTTTTACTGCTACACTTGCTGCAGAGTCTGCTTGAAGTAAACTTCCGGTAGCTTCATACAGTACACCAAAATTTTGATAACAGAGGGCTATTTTGTTTGTATCATCAATCGATTTAAAATAGGTTAGTGCTTCATTAAGTAACTCGTTAGCCGATTCAAACTGCTTCATCTTAATGTTTAACAATCCTATGTTCAACTGTGTCTCATATACTCCATATTCATTTTCGAGTTGTCTTTCAATGGCCAACGACTGCTGATAGGAAAAATACGCACTATCAAAACGTTGAGAAAGCTCAAATGCCACCCCCATGTTATTGTAAATTCGTGTTTGAAAAGATGGGTTGTTGGTTGAATAATTGGTGTTTAGGGCTTTTTTATAATAGCTCTCAGATAAAATGTATTGTTCTTTGTAATAATTTAAAATCCCACCAAGAAAGTAATATTTGGCATAGACCGAATCATTTTCATTAGATATAAAATCATCGCTTAGCGCTGTAAAAAGGCTATCTGCTTGCTTTAGATCTGCGCTTAAAAATTGCAATAACTGATCTGTTTTTTCAGGGGTTTGCTGAGCTGAAATATTTGTGAAAAGAAAAATAGAGAGAGAGAAGGTAAAGAGGTATTTCTGCATCTGAGGAGTTTTAGTTTATCAACAAAAATACTCCTAGATAACTTAAAAGCACTCATAAAGACACAAGTTATATATAAGTAGTTGTTAGCATGAGTCTTACTCCAACACCAACTGCATTCGCTTTATTCGATCGGTTAATTTCTCCGTCGTTAACTTTCCTCTTAGTCGATCCACCAATATGGGAAAAGAGAAAGGAGTTGGTTTCTCGATGCTGACTAACACTATCTTTTGCTGTTGAATACGCGCCATAGCCTCATACAAGCGACTTTCTTCCAATTGAAACTCCATCACTTCTTCATAAGCCTGCAAATACAATAAATTGGTCGCTTCATGCTCCTGAAATACATCGAAGAATAGCTGCGACGATGCTTGTAAATGCCGGTCTTTCTTACTTTTCCCAGGGTAGCCTTTAAATATCAACCCTGAAATAGAGGCAATGTCTCTAAACTTGCGTCGAGCCATTTCTGCTGAATTGATGCTGGCAAAGACATCATCATGCAGGTGATCCGATGATAAAATATCACTGTCTAACGCCATTTCTATCGGTATTTCTTGATCAGAAAGTAGCTCAAAACCATAATCGTTGTAAGCAATAGAAAAAGTAATCGGCGTAAGCAAACCTATGCGATAAGCAATTAATGCAGCCATTCCTTCATGCACACCTCTTCCTTCAAATGGATAAAAGTATAAATGATGGCCCTCCTTGCTTTTGAAGGATTCAATTAAAAATTCATTCGTTGCCGGTACAATAGATCGGGTGGACTGGGTTTTAAATATGGGTTGTATGGTTTGTAATTCTATATCGCTACTCGTGCCGAGCTTGGCTTCATTTACCTTCTTCCTTAGCACGTCTGAAAGCTTCGAAGACAACGGCATTCTGCCACCTTGCCATGAAGGTACTTTCCCATTTTTCGCCTTACTGAGTTTTACAATGACTTGCATTTCTTTGATTTTAATCAATTCCAAGTTTCTACCTGAAAACCAAAAAACATCGCCAGGATTGAGTTTAGAAATAAACCATTCTTCTATGGTTCCGATAAATCCACCTTTCATAAACTTTACTTGTAGTAAGCCTTCGCTAACAATTGTCCCAATGGACAACCGATGTCGCATAGCCGTCTTCCGATCTAAAACACGGTATAAACCTTCATAAAAAACTACTTTTTTATACTCATCATAGGCTTGCAATGATTCTCCACCGAGCACTAAAAATTGCATCACCCAGTTCCATTCATCATCGCTCATGGAGCTAAAACTAAAGGTTGACTTCACTTCTTTTTTGATGGTTTCTGAAACAAATCCATCGCCGACAGCTAATGTCATAAGGTATTGCACCAACACATCAAACGATCTAAAATAGGGATTCCTTTTCTCCATAATTCCTTCGTTTACCGCTTCACGTAAGGCAGCTGCTTCTATCAGCTCTAATGAATTAGTGGGCACAAAATAAATCCGACTCGTAGCACCGGGTTGATGTCCGCTTCTTCCTGCTCGCTGCACAAAACGGGCAACTCCTTTCGGACTGCCAATCTGTATAATGGTATCAACTGGCCTAAAGTCAACACCTAAATCTAGGCTAGAAGTGCAAACCACTGCTTTTATCGTCGCCGAATGTAAAGCATCTTCTACCCAGTCGCGCAACTCACGACTAATGGAGCCATGGTGCATGGCCAACTGACCCGCCAAATTTGAATCTGCTTCTAAGAGTTTTTGATACCATATCTCCGCCTGTGCGCGAGTATTGGTAAAAATCAGCGTGGTTTTGTTCTCATAAATCAACGGAACAACCTTCTCCAACAATTGAATTCCCAAATGACCACCCCAAGAAAACTGCTCAATCTCATCTGGTAAAATGGATTCTACTACAATCTTCTTTTGAATCGTAGATCGGATAATTACGGCTTCTTTTTTTCGCTCATCACCGACTAAAACCTCTAAAGCTTCTTCCATATTGCCAATGGTAGCAGAGATTCCCCAAATTTTTAAGTCTTTGGCTATGGCTGATAATCTGGAGTGAGCTAATTCCATTTGAACAGCTCGTTTAGAGCCCATTAATTCATGCCACTCATCATTTACGATACATTTTAAATGTTTGAAAAACGTTTCACTTCCTTTAGATGCGATCAGTAATTGCAAACTTTCGGGCGTAGTGATTAAAATCTCAGGAACATTCTTTTTTTGTTTTGCACGTTCGCTAGCAGTGGTATCTCCTGTTCTGTTTCCTACTCTCCATCCTAAGTCCAGTTCATCGGCAGCACGTTGCATGGAGTGCTGAATTTCTTTTGCCAAGGCACGAATTGGCGTAATCCAAATGGCTTGTAAACCAACTGCTTTTTTATTGGAATTAATATGTTCTGCTAAAATAGCCAGCCCCATTCCGTAAGTCTTACCCGAACCTGTTGGGGCATTGAGTAATCCACTTTTACCAGACAAATAAGCGCTCCAAGCTTCCCGCTGAAAGTCATGCGCTTCCCAACCTTTTGATTGAAACCAATCGAGTACTTTTTTTTCTCCTTTTGACATGATAA
>CBFHZL010000065.1:0-15409 GCA_965660325.1 uncultured Acidiluteibacter sp. | reverse complement strand
CTAGCTAGCGCTGCATCAGCAGAGGCAATTGCTTCTTGGTAGGCTTTTTCCTGTTCTGCGGCCTTAGCCAATAACCCGTCAATCTCCTTTAACTTACCCTTTGGATATTCTTCCGTGCCTTTTAACTCTATGGCAGTCTGATAAGCAGTTTTTGCCGCTTCATATTGCTGTGTCGCTAATAAATCATCACCTTCACTTATCGCTTTTTGATAGGCTTCATTCTTTTTATTTTGTTCTGCAATAATCGCCGCTATTTCACTTAATTTATCCTTTGGGTATTTTTCATTTGGCTTTAGTTCGCCAGCTTTTTGAAATTCAGTTTTAGCAGCCTCATAATTCGATGCAGCTAAGGCTTGATCTCCACCTGCAATAGCAGCTGCATAAGCTTGATCTTTCTTCGCATTTTCTGCAAGGATTCCTTCTATCTCTGCTATTTTTTGAGTTGGGTACGTTTCTTTTGGTTTGATCCCATTTGCTTCTTCAAAGGAAGTTTTTGCTGCTGCATAATCCGCAGAAGAAAGTGCTTTGTCCCCTGCAGCTACAGCGTCCTTATACGCTTGTTCTTTAGCTGCATTTTTGGCAATAAAGTCATCAATCTCCTTTATTTTATTTTTTGGATACTCTTCTGATGGCTTGATGCCACTCGCTTCTTGAAATGCCTTTTTAGCGTCTTCAAAACTGTTAGACGCCAATGCATCTTCTCCTTTTTGAATTGCCGCAAGATAGCTTTGTTCCTTCTTTGCCTGCTCTGCCATTAGCGTTTCAATTTGTGCTAACTTTTCTTGAGGCAATGTTTCTTTTGGCTTGATGCCTTGAGCTTTTGTAAATGCTCCTTTCGCCGCAACTAAATCTCCATCTTTTATAGCTTGTTCGCCATTTGAAACTGCATCGGCATATGCTTTATCTTTTGCCGCAGCCTTTTGCATCACATCATTGATTTCCGCAAGTTTATTTTTAGGATAGCTTTCATCAGGCTTTAAAGTAGCAGCTTCAGTAAATGCAGCTTTTGCTCCTTCTAGATCATTTGTGATTAGCGCTTTATCCCCGGTGTTGATCGCCTCCAAATAAGCTTGCTCCGTTTTTGCTTGGTTGGCTAAAAACCCTTGAATCTCTTTAATCTTAGCGGCAGGCTCAGACTCATCAGGTTTTAAACTTTGAGCGATTTTATAATCTGCTATTGACCGCTGATAATCCTTTGATGCAAACGCTTTTTTTGCAGACTCTATTGCAGCATTATACTTACTGTCTGCTTGCTCTTGCTTAATTAACTTTGATTGTAGTTCAGCTATTTGAAAAGAAGGATATGTTTCAAAAGGTATGGCTTTAGCTGCTATTTCATATTCTGCTTTCGCTTCCTTCCATTGCTCATTATCAAAAAACTTATCTGCTTTCTTTATAGCTTCGTCATAAATCTTCTGCGCATTTGCTGCATTTTCGGCTTCAGCTGCTTTCTTTTCTTCGTATTCTTTTTGCAATTGTTCTAACTTAGACTTTACTCGCTTAGTATGATCTAAATCAACGTCAAAGTTTGATATACTTGGATTGTAACGAATAATCCCAATGGGTTGGTTCAATATGGAAACATCTAAATCAGGAACTTTTTGAAAGATATCTACTTCTGCAGGAAAAGGAAAGTCTGAACCCAAGTCTTCTGGTGGTACATTTCGGGTATCAATGTTTAGCTTTTTGGTAATCATACCCATAGAAGAAATGTTTACCGTGTAATTTGAACCCATGTCCAAAAACACATCTACTTGTCCTTTTGAGTCTGTTTTTAATGTTTCTACTTTTGATCCATTCTTGTAAACAGTCACCGATGCGTTGGATAATTTACGCCCATCCTCTGTGACTAAGGTTTCTAATATAAATCTACTATTCTGAGCCTGAACTCCTACGGTAGAAAAGAAAAGAAGTAATGTGTATATAGAGGTTTTTAATATTCTATTCATAACCAATTAATGACCAATTCGGCTGTTTATTGTGTAATTAACAAATATCGCAAATCAAAATTGAATACAGCTTAACGAATCAGGCTTTTAAATTGATTTTATGCACAACTAATGCACAGGAATAAGATTACTGTAGCGATACTCCTCGTTCATTACTGTGCCATCAGACAGCTCAAAACGGTACTTTTTTGTCCTGCTTTGTGCAATACCAAATGATACGGTTTGTTTAAACATTGGTCCATCATAACAAAACGTGTGAAATTCTCCATTCTCCCCACACGGGTCTATTCCTGTAGGGAGAGCACTAATCCACTCTTTATCGATGGTTTTATCTAAAAAGTCTTCTCCAAGAGTGAGCTCATTCACACAACATACGAGAGATTTGAATCTCAGATCAATAAATTGATGAACTAAAAGTAATGGCGTCTCTTTCCAGAGTGGAAATAAGGCTTCCATACCGAGTGATTGCAACTTTTCCTCTCGGTAAGTCTTTAAATTTTCTAAAAAAATATCGCCATAACCCACTTTATAAATCCCATCTTCTCTTAGTTTCAATAGCACTTTCTCCATTGCTTTTTCATAGGAAGTATTATCATTACTTTCAACTTGAACTTTAATCAATGGAATTCCTATTGCTTCTGATTGTTTTTCAATGAGCTCGGGAGAAACGGCGTGCATGCTCAATTGATTGTCTGCATTAAAATTTGATAATAGATACACCACTTCATACTGCTCTTGCTGCATCAAACGATACAAAGCAAGCGCAGAATCTTTACCTCCACTCCAAGAAAATGCGATCCGTTCTTTCATGGCAAAAACTCAAATGATCCAGGAATAATTCCAGCCTTAAACTGTGTAACCAATTGTCCCGAATGCGTATATCTGTAGACGATTCCATTTTGTTGGTAATCGATTGCGTCAGCTACATATAATTCGGAACTCTTAGGGTGAATAGCCAATGAATACAGTAAGCGACCATTTTCAGGTACTATCGGTGTATTCTCTAAAGTGGTATCATTGATGTGCAAATGATAAACTCCTTGGTTTAAATAAAAGAGGTCTTCTCCATTCTCAGCGATTACCAAATTTCCGGGACTTTCATTAATAGCTTGAAATTCAATACTTTTAATTACACTACCTGAAGTAGTCAATTGATATAATACGGGCTTTACTTCGTCAAAACCACCGGTACACATTACCCAAAGCCGTTTATTTTTATCGACTACCAAACTTGATGGTTGCTGAACAAGCGGTGTGCGATTCATAATGGTATCTGCATTTGCATCAACACGAAGTAATTGATTGTTCGTCATATCTGTGATATAGACGGTATCCTCGATTTTTACCATTTTTTCTGTCCAGCCACCGGTAGGAATACGTCCAATCATTGCTTGCTGACTTTTAGACACAATTTGGATAGCGTCCTCATACAGGTCAGAAACATAAGCTTTGTCAGCGCTAATGGAGAGAAAATAACGAGGTGAATTTAGTCCTTGTATGGCACCTACCGATTTAAAAGTAGCTAAGTCAACGATTTCTACCTTCTGAGAATTATTGACTACAATGTATCCAAGGTTGTTCTCCACCGACATCGATTGCACCACGTCTCCAATAGGGCGACCTTGATTGTTACTTCGAAATACATCTTTTCGATAACTCTCGTCGTTGGAATTATAAAAGTCGATCGTTGCATTTCCTTGTCCAAAGTTTCCTTCGTTGAGTATAATGGCGTCAGACTCCAAAACAACTTGAGGTCTTGGACTCTCCATGTCTTCACAGCCCGCGGTAATTAATAAAAGTGATACAAAGTAGTAATAGATGCGTCTCATTTATCGATGGTGTAATTAATAGTTAATCCATAATTTCTGCCAGGCATTGGTCGCCATTGGATGGCTTGATAATCTTCATTCAATGCATTATTTAATTGCGCAGCTATGGAAAATTGGTGTGATTTTAATTGAAATGCTCGCTGAACTTTTAAATGATGTAAGGCATAAAATGGCAGTTTATCTGAATTGTCAGTTGCTGTATACCGTTCACTAGTATAATTCAATTGATAAATCAATTGCCATTTTTTAAAATTAAACTGACTGAATAGGTTTGCCGTATGCTCGGGAACATAAACGAGTTGCTTTCCTTTTGATGCATCATTTTCTTGTTTGGTAAGCTGATTAACTGAAGAGGTGTATCCATATTGCAGGGTAGTCGTATTTCTCCAATTTCTCCATTTGGTGCGTATCGACCAATTTAACTCGGCTCCTTGACTGATCACTTCCTGAAGATTTTCTGATCGCCAATAGCCAAAAGCGGTTGGTTGCCATAATATGTAATCCGTAATGTTCATGTAAAATCCAGTAGCTTCAAACTTCCAATTCATCCAATCCGTGAGGTAGATGAATTCATTAGACAACCCAATTTCAATGTTTTTACTTCGTTCAATCTCAAGATCAGGGTTTCCCCCTGGCTGCCAATACAAGTCATTTAAGTTGGGGTATTTAGCATTAAATGATGCATTTAAACGAAGTAGATAATGGCTTTTTTCATCCAATTGGTAAATCAAGCCAATTCCAGGCAGCAAAACTGATGGTTGATTAGTTACTACCTCACCACGAACAACTGCAGACGCTTTCAATCTTTTATTAATCATGTAATTATAATTGAAAAATGCGGCTTGTCGATTTAAGTTTCGATCCAACTCATAGGACGGACTAGTTGCTCGATCAAAGTCAGCGTGAATCTTCACTGAAAAATCGCTTTTATCGCTAAATGTATATTGGAATTGAGCAATATTTTTAATGCCTTCAAACGAAGTGTTAGTCTCCGTCCTTAACAACTCATTAGCATACGATAACTCATCTCTAAAGATGCTTGACTTTAATTTGAATCGCCACGCTTCACGTTCTAGTCTATAACCCACAGTTGCACGATAGGCGTCATCTTTTTGAGACTCTTCATTATTGTTAATCAACATTATTGCAGGAATTTCTCGATCAGTTGAGATAGTTGAAAGTTGTAAACTTAATTCACTGTTGACCGTAGGTTTTAGAAAAAACTCTTTGAGTATACCAAACTGTTCAACTCGGGCATTCTTTAACTGCTCTTCAGGAAATCCATTTTTACCTAAGTTTATGTAGTTAAAGTCATTGTCGCCATATTTACGAAATACACGGGTGTTGGATTGAAAATTTTTACGACCAAACTTTAAAACAGCCGATGTCCCAAGATTTCCAAAACTTGCAAATTGCTGTTGTACAGCAACTGAAAAACGATTATTGTAGTCCGTTTTGTTGGTTAGGTTGACACTACCGCCCAAACTTCCTGCATTCTTTTCTAAGCTTGCGCCCCCAAAGTCAATCTCAATTCCATCATAGAAAGCAAGAGGAATCAACGAAAAGTCTACTTGGCCATTGAGGGTAGAATTGATAGGAATATCGTTCCAAAGCACCATTGTATGAGCTGCAGAAGTTCCCCGAAAGGAAACAGAAGCAAGCCCTCCTACTCCATAGGATTTTACAAATACAGTTGAATGCTCATTGAGTACTTCAGCCAACGTTCCAGTACTTTTTTGACTCATTTTAATGGAATCAATTTGTACCCTCTTAAAAGATGTGTGCTCTTTATCGATAGAAAATGGCATAGAAATCTCAACTGAGGGAACGTTTACAGTATCTATAAAACGCTCTTGCGACAAAACACTAGCACTAATCAGAAACAGTGAAAAAAGAAGATTCTGCTTGAGGTGCATTACCGTTTTACTATTTTTAGAGTTGATTGGTTTTCACCAACCATAATACGCAAATAATAAATCCCTGATGGTAATTGGTTTACATATATATCTTCAGGTTGACTTCCAGATAAAACAACCGCACCGTACAAATCAATTAATTGATAAGATGACGACTGTATGATAGAGGGATCCATACTTACCTGTAATACCTCGTTAACTGGATTAGGGTAAACCGATACATTTAACGGATTGAGCTCTTCCAAAGAAGTGGTTGCAATATGAATTGCCCCAACAGCGTCTAGGTCAAACCCTCCACTTGGAAATGGTGTTGGGTAGACGTCTTGGATAGGTCGATTTGCAGTATCATATCGTGCATGTCCTGGATGCAGCGTGCCCACTACATCAATGATTTTAATGTGTGTAATTTGCTGCTTATCCAATAGCGGGTTATTTGGTAATTCGCTTAAGTCAAATGGAGTACCAAAATTGGCAACATATTTACCTGCTAAATTATTTACGTTCGAAGGCTGCACGGCACCGAATCCACCAATTGGATTAACGGTATCTGTTAACGAATGTGCAGGAAACCTAAAGTAATTGATTCCATCAGAACTTACTTCTACAAAAGCTAATTCAAGAAATGTGGGTGAAAAGGAATTTTCAAAAATAGCGAAGTCGGGACCTATTCCGTCTTTAACAGGATGCAAAAACTCAACAATTGCAACTCCCGCATCACCAAGACTTACAACTCCGCTCTCACCAGGACGGCCTAAAGCAGAAGATGAATTTCCAACGGATGCCTGTCCCAAAGAGGGGTCTGCTATGTCTAGCAGACCTCTTTGGATGGTACATTTGTTTGCCCATGCAACGAATACACTTGAATCTTTATGAATCGCAGTACTGCCCGCCAAACCAGCCTGAGGTGCATAAGGACCTTGGGCATATGCGCTGCATATGAAGCAAAAAAATGTTATGTTAATGAACAGTCGGAGCATCTTATTCAACAATAAGTTTATTCACTCCTATACTTTTGTCTGTCTGAACTGATACCAGATAAACGCCGGATTTTAAATTCGCAGTATTAATAGAAAACATACTCGATACAGAATAGTTCTTGCGCGTAACTATTTTTCCTGTGATATCAGTTATTGTTACCATTATAGCATCCGTTGTAGATGATGATAAACCTTCTAAGTAAATAGGATCTGAAGACTTCGCAGGATTTGGAAATAAATGAAATGACAAATTTTGCTTCTCATTTTTATCTAGACTGGTGATGTTTCCATAATAAATTTGTACAATCTCTGGAGAGAAACCAACAATAAGCGTATCGAGCTCTGTCCCATCTAAATCAAATACTTTACCTTCTTTGTAGCTAAAAAAGTCTGTTGAAGTTGCATAAATTTCTCTATTGAGCGTGTCAAAAGAAAATGCTGTAGGCGCATAGGCTGCAATATTGGTATCAATCAACAAGCCTGTTGTTAGACTCATTGCTCCTATATTATCATTGACCTGAAGCATTAAGGTGTCTCCTTTTATGCTGCTTTTATTGGCGCTTGCAGATAACCTAAAGTTTGATGGAGTCGCAGTGACCGTTCCTGAAGCAATATCATAAGCAACTACAGAGTTAGTGTTAATTCCAAAAAAACCATCTTGCGCTGCATTCGGAACCAAAAAACCTAATCCCTCGTCATTATTATTAAATACAATGTCACGTACATAATTCATTGTGGTCAAATCAACCACTGAAATGTACCCTGCAGAATCAGAAAATGCTGAAGAGGAAAAATTTTGAGCGATGTATAAAGAATCGCCCATTACCAGCATATTAGAAACTGCTTTGGAAATCTGAGTAACGGAATCGGTTAAAGCTAATGTAGCCTTGTCGTAAACGTATAAGTTATCGGTTGTTTTGCCGTAGAAATTACCAACTAATAGATTTGCACCATAAACAGATAGTGCCTTGGTACTTGGACCATTAAATTCTGCTGTAGCAATACGTGTATTGGTTGTTAAATCATAAGATACTATAGAATCTTGGGCAGCTACATAAGCGGTCGTTCCATCGACTAATAGGCTTTGTACAGACTGTGTTTGAATGGTATCAATTGCAGTATACGTATTAGATTGAACGTCGTAACTTACAAAATTTACATTGTCAGCTGAATTTCCATACTGACCGCCATTCACAAAAAGGGCTTGTTGCGCTGATAAGGCGCTTGCAGATAAAACTGCTAAAGAAATGATTAATTTTTTTCTCATCGGTTTATAATTTAAAAATGAATAAATAAACCGGGAAAATTGAAAAGGAAGATTACACCTCACGGCGCCATAACATATAACCTAACAATTCACTTTTATCCCGAAAGCATTAATTAAGTTAAAGGCAGGTCTTCTGACTTACTTCCTCTTTTAGCAGCCTTCCCGCCCAGCTTTCCTGAACAGTGGCAAAGGATTGTAAAAGAGTTATCGAAGCTTACAGCTGCGGGAACAGTCTCGGAGTTACACCGAATTCCCTTTTAATTTTGAAACCTTAAGGCGTCAAAAACCAATAACGACGCAAAGGTATATCAATTTTTTAATTGGCAAAACCGATACAAAACATTTAACATAAAACAATCGTAATTAATTGTTTTACAAGTCTTTTAATTTTGATAAAATCAATTTATCAATTGGAAAGTTGACATCATTTTCTGTTAACCGCTCTATTGGAAACCACCTAAATGCTTGCTGGTCTTCTACTCGGTCGAAATCAAATCGTTTTTCTGTTACAGGTGGTAATTTTCCATTAAAATCATCAACTAAATAATAAATGGCCAAAAGTTGCTCATCTTTTCCAAACGCTGATGCTTGAAAAGCTTCATTTACATAAAACAATGAGGCATCTGTCACCTCTATCATTAATTCTTCGTCAAACTCTCTTTTCAGCGCATCTAGCACTCCCTCTCCAAACTCAAGGCCTCCTCCGGGAAATTTAGTAAAAGCAAGTCCAAACTTAAACTCATCAGAAAGTAAAACGCTGCGACGATCTTCAGAGCGTAAAATTCCATAGACCCTAATATTAAATTTGGTAATTACATCTTTCTTCATCAACCATTCTTATTAATGTGCAATAAAAACAACTTCAGATCAGTTTATACACCGAAAATTATTCAGTTTTAACAGACCGTTTTTACTACTTTTGCTCACTATGTTTAAATTTTTCCTTTCTTCATTGCTCTTCATAAGCCTTACGCAAGTTGCAATTGCTCAAGTAGCCACCTTAAAAGGAATAGTAAAGAACGACAATGGTAACGCAATTTTTGGGGCGAATGTTTCCGTAAGCGACCAAAGTGGTGGAGCAACTACTGACCAACTGGGTGAATTTAGCTTAAAAGTACCTGCAGGAAAGCCAATTAAAGTTATTTTTAGTCATATCAGTTATGAACTGGAAGTACAAGAAATTACCTTGGCGGAAAATGAAGAGCATAAAATTTCCATGTCGCTTATTTCAAAAGCCTACGATATTGGTGGTGTTGATATTCAAGAGGAGCGCACCCGCACGAGTACTATGCAGCGCATTGACCCAAAAGACATTACCTACCTCGCCAATCCATCTGGAAGTTTTGAAGCAATCATTAAAACATTGCCAGGGGTTGTTTCCACCAATGAATTGAGCAGTCAATACTCGGTTAGAGGAGGAAATTTTGATGAAAACTTAATTTATGTAAATGATGTAGAAATCTATCGTCCATTCTTAGTTCGCTCTGGACAACAAGAAGGGTTAAGCTTCGTGAACTCTGATTTAGTTTCAGGAATTGAATTTTCTGCCGGTGGTTTTGATGCGAAGTATGGCGATAAATTTTCATCCGTATTGGATATTGAATACAAAGAGCCTGAGAAGTTTGGTGGATCCATTACCGGAAGCTTACAAGGTGCAAGTATGCACATTGAAGGCTCGCCAGGCAATCACCGGTTTACTTATTTGGCTGGTGTACGTTATCGTACCAATCGATATGTCTTAAGTAGCCTAGACACCGATGGTCAATACCGACCTAATTTTTTAGATGTTCAAACCTACCTTACCTATGACATTTCTGATAAGTGGGAAATTGGATTTTTGGGAAATATCTCAAGGAACGAATACAACTTTATTCCTGAAACACGAACAACAGATTTTGGTACTGTAAATGAAGCATTGCGACTAACCATTTACTTTGAAGGCCAAGAAGTCAATAATTACGAAACGTATTTTGGTGCATTAACCAACGAATATAAAGCCAACAGCAACTTAAACCTGAAATTCATCACCTCTGCCTATCGTTCTTACGAGGATGAAACCTTCGATATCTTAGGGGAGTATTTTATCGATGAGTTAGAGCGAGACTTAGGGAGCGACAACTTTGGCGATGTTGCCTTTAATAGAGGTATTGGGGCTTTTAGAGATCATGCTAGAAATGCATTAGAAGTTACCGTTGTTAATGCACAACATAAAGGAAAGTTATTTGTAAATAATGGTAGTTGGGAATGGGGCGCTAAACTACAGCGAGAAATGATTAAAGATCGCCTGAGCGAATGGAAACTAATTGATTCCGCGGGTTTTTCTCTTCCAAAACCAGCTGATGTGGTGGGCTACGACTCAAGTGAAATTCCCAACATACGCAACCAACAACTAGAGCTATCAAGTGTGTTTAAAGCTCAAAATGAAATCAATTCAAATCGTATTACCGGTTATGTGCAGCGCAACTGGAATTATCGACTGAAAGATACATCAGAGTTAAGCTTTACTGCAGGTGTACGAACAAACTATTGGACGTTTAATCAAGAAAACGTGATCAGTCCAAGAGCAAGTATTGCTTATAAACCTAAGTGGGAACGTGATTATTTATTCCGGTTGTCAGGTGGGTATTATTATCAAGCACCTTTTTACCGAGAATTACGAAATTTTGAAGGACAACTGAATGAAAACATCAAAGCGCAGCAATCGGTTCAAGTAGTAGCTGCTGCTGATTACAACTTTACCGCATGGGATAGACCATTCAAATGGACCACAGAGGTTTATTATAAGCACATGACCAACATTATTCCTTATGAAATCGACAATGTAAGAATACGCTACTATGCGGAGAACAATGCCAATGCATATGCTACAGGTATTGACATGAAGGTGAATGGTGAGTTTGTGAAAGGCGTAGAATCATGGGCTACTTTTGGTTTGATGAAAACAGAAGAAGACATCAAAGATGATTTCTACTACGATTACTTCAATAGTGATGGTGAAAAAGTTGTTCCCGGATTTACATTCAATAATACCATTGTAGATAGTGTAAGAAATGAGCCTGGTTACATCCCTCGGCCAACTGACAACCGATTCAATTTTAGTATGTTTTTTCAGGACTACTTACCTAACAATCCCACATTAAAAGCCAATATTACGTTCCATTACGCTTCAGGGTTGCCATTTGGCCCGCCTAGCTATGAGCGGTATAAAGATACGCTTCGCATCCCCTCCTACTTGAGAGTAGATATTGGTTTTTCTAAGATTCTAAAAAGTAAGGATCAGGTATTGTCTGATAAAAATCCTTTTCGCCACTTTAAAACGATTTCACTAAGTGCACAAGTTTTTAACTTATTACAGCGAAACAATACCATCTCCTATTTATGGGTAAGTGATGTAACAAATCGTCAATACGCTGTTCCAAACTATCTTACATCTCGCCAACTAAATGTCATGCTGCAATTCAGTTTCTAACCCTTTTTTGATAGACACTTATTTTTTTCTACCTTAGATTAGTCACATATTTGTAGCTGATGAATAAAACCAAACGATTTTTTACGTTGCTTGCAATTGGGGGAGTTAACTTCCTACTCCTCTTTGGTGTTTATCAGCTATTGACAAAAGAAGTAGTTTACCAAAACACATTAGGCCAACTTTCTGAAAACTATGTTCGAGCAGATGATGCAAATGGCATGGTAGTAAAAAAAGAAAAAGTTCCTTTTAATCAGCTTAACGAAAACAAACTACACGTATGGGATGCAGACATCTACCGCGTAATTGCCGAAGATATGTACACCAAAGATAAAGGAGGATATGAGCAAGTAAGAGGTGCATTTTTCCCGCTATTCCCCTTACTATGGAAATTTTTAGGAGGAAATACCTATGCTGTCATTATCTTCAACTACCTTCTTTTTATATCAGGCATCGCTTTACTCTTGATTGCACTTTACCAGACCGACTTTAGTAAGCAGCTACTAGCATTTCTTATTGCTATTAACCTACCTTCAGTCGTCATCTATTTCATCCCATATTCAGAAGCACTCTTTTTAATTACCGCAGCAATCGGTATATATGGGGTTGTAAAAAAACACTACTCCCTCTATTTTATTGGCTTTATGCTAATGGCTATGGTTCGACCGGCAACACTATTCGTGGCATTAAGTGTAATCTCTTCCGAAGTCTGTCTTTACATATTTCATAAAAATGGCAAGCGTTTTTTATCTCAAACTATTGGTCGAATTACCCCGTTTATCATAGGATATCTTTTCGTTTTTTTGATTCAATTCTACTATGCAGGTAGTTGGACCACTTACCTAGAAGCGCAGAAACATTGGGCAGGAGAAGTGCAACTCATGAGAAGTATTTCAGATTGGTCAATAGAGGGTTTTGCCCTTTCTACATTCGCCATTTTTGGCATTTGCCTGCCCGCCGCTATGGTTTTTCTGTATGTCTTTTTTGGCAAAGGAAAACCATCGCAACTATTTAAAAGTAATTTATTAGAAAGTTCAAGGTCATACGTTTTATTAATATCCATATTTTACCTTGTTGGCCTACTTCTTTTCACTTTACTAACGTCAGGAGGCAATCTTCATAGCTTTTACCGTTTTACACTCGCCTCTCCATTTTTTTACTGTGCCTTATTTTTAGGATTGGATTACTTCCCTAGAAAAAAGGGCTATAAAATAGAGTGGAGTTATGTATTCTGCGTCCTTTCAATGAGTTTATTTTTAGGATTTACGAATTATGGTGGCTCTAGATTTCAATTTTCTTTTGTAGGCATGTTCTTATTTGTTTTGCTGGGATTGTTTGTTTTACTCAATAATCAATTCAATCGAAAAGTTAGCTATTTCGTAGCAGGTATATTGATTTTTTGTGCCGTGGTATGGAATACTTACCTTTTTAACATGTTTCTTTCTGATGGTTGGGTATTTACCTGATTATAAAAATTGTCTTATTTTTGCGATCTCGCAGATTGAAGTGCCTCGAGGATTGCGTGTAGTCGTATTTCCATAACCCCTTCGCCTGTATTTTTCAAAACATGTCAAAATTACCTAAGGAAAATCGGTTTATCGATTTATCTGATTACGGAAGACCTGCTGCTAGAGTAATTGCCAAAAGCCTACAGCACACCTCATTTACCGCTATTCATGTTACCATTGCTTTTGTTATTACTGGGCTAATCGCCTTGGTAAGTATTTTGTATCACTATTATTGGGCAACAGCCTTTCTGTTGGTGCTTAAGTCCATTCTTGATGGTGCAGATGGTGAATTGGCACGTCTGAAAAAACAGCCGTCATATGTAGGTCGATATTTAGACTCTGTATCAGATATTATCCTCAATTTCTTAATTCTACTTACGATTTGGTACATTACGGACACCTCAATTATTTGGACCATTTTAGCCTTTATTGGCATACAACTTCAAGGAACACTTTATAATTATTATTACGTCATTCTGAGAAATAAATTTGCCGGCGATACGACAAGTAGGATTTTTGAAGAAGAAGCTCCCAAAGCGATGAAAGGTGAGAAACAGAAGAATGTAAATTTTCTATTCAAGCTTTACTACCTATTATACAGTCGATTTGACAAAGCAATTTATCAATTAGACAAAAAAGCGATACAGGATAATCACCTGCCCAATTGGTTAATGACAGCAGTTTCTACCTTTGGGTTAGGCTTTCAATTACTCATTATTGGCTTGATGCTCGCGTTTAATTTGGAACAATACATCATTCCGTTTTTTATTGGCTATTCTGCTTTTATTCTTGTGTTTATTGGTCTAAGACGTTGGGTTAATTAATCTTTTTCATCATCATCATCTTCTTCTTCCATTATCCCACTGAGTAATTCTTCAGACTCAGCAGCAGGCAATTCCGTAACATTTTTAAGCTTACTCAACATTACATTTGTTCTGGTGGTCACTAACTTTTCAATTTCTCCATCGGCTTGACGAATACGCTCTTGTGCTTTTTTCAACACCTTCCCAAACTCACCAAACTGCTTTTTCACCGCGCCCAATACGTTCCAAACCTCACTACTACGTTTTTGAATGGCCAACGTTTTAAAGCCCATTTGCAAACTGTTTAGCATAGCTGCAAGAGTAGTTGGTCCGGTAACAATTATCTTATACTCGCGTTGAAGCAAGGCTACTACTTCTGGTTGTCTGACAATTTCAGCAAATAATCCTTCAATGGGTAAAAACATAATTCCAAAGTCGGTAGTATTTGGCGGGTCAATGTATTTGTCGCGTATTTCCTTAGCAAACTTTTTTACTGCATTTACAAGCGCTTTATTCGCAGTTTCTATCCCAATCAGGTCGCCTGCATCATAAGCGGTTTGCAGCCTTACATAATCCTCCTGTGGAAATTTTGCATCGATTGGCAAATACACCTCTTTACCATGATCATCCTTTCCAGGTAACTTTATCGCATACTCCACATGATCATTGGAGCCGACTTTGGTTTTCACGTTCGCCTCATATTGCTCCGGAGCCATTATTTGCTCCAATATATTACCTAACTGAATCTCCCCCAAAACACCTCTAGTTTTCACATTGCTCAGCACTTTTTTTAGGTCACCTACCCCATTCGCAAGCGTTTGCATTTCACCTAGCCCTTTTTGAACTGCTTCTAGCCGATCGCTCACTAATTTAAACGATTGCCCTAAACGTTCTTCTAAGGTTTTGTGAAGCTTTTCATCCACCGTTTCTCGCATCTTCTCTAGTTTCGCTTCAGTTGTTTTAACCAGCTCATCTTGCTTGTTGGCCATTACATCAAAGCGCTGCCGCTGAAGCTCATTAAAGTCCTTTACATTTACCGTAAATGTTTCTCCAAACTGTTTTAGGCCATCGGCTAACCCTTCTCGATTTTCTTTAGCATTTTGGGATAGATCTTCATTGATCAATCGTAATTTTTCATCAATTCGTTGAGTCAATTTTTCAAAGCCATTAGCCAACTCTTCCCGATTATCTTTTAAAGCCGAAGAAAGCTCTGATCGATTTTCCCTTAGCTCATGCTGCAAAATTGGGCGGATACTATCAACAGAATTCGTTCTGGCGTTATTATTAAGCTTCACCAAAAGGATAATAAGTAAAATAATAGCGATAACAAGCAGGGTGAGTGATGCTATTTGAATCATAATGAACTACAAGTTAGATTGTTTGACATGTATTACCCAAAGGTAATGATAATTAGATTTTTAATACTTTTGGAACCGGAACAAAAAGAACTCATTTTTATGAATAAAGTCTTACTGATTGCCCTTTTGGGATTATTTTCAAACCTTAGTTTTGGACAACAAAAGAAAGTAGAAACAGTCACCATTCAAACTTCGATTGCTTGTGATCACTGCAAAAAATGTGAAAGTTGTGGATTGAATATTTATGAACACATTAAGGAAAACAAAGGGATAAAATCAGTAAAGATAGAAGATGAGATTAACCTCATAACCGTAAAATATAAGCCAAAAAAAATC
>CBFHZL010000064.1:0-15443 GCA_965660325.1 uncultured Acidiluteibacter sp. | reverse complement strand
GTGTCAGCTGCAGTCTCTTCTTGAGCAAAAGTTTTGTTAAATGCTCCAAACGATAAAAGACCCGTTACGGCTAATAAAGCAAATAGTTTTTTCATGATTTGAATTGTTAAAAATCTAGTTTAATTGACTTGTTTATTATCTAATTGATTGTTAATTACATATTTAAATAAAAATCGCTTTGCGGAGAGAGGGGGATTCGAACCCCCGAAACGGTCACCCGTTTACACGCTTTCCAAGCGTGCGCCTTCAGCCACTCGGCCACCTCTCCATTATTTCGATTCTTAAAAGAACGCGCATTTCAGCTCGCCAAATTACAAAAAAATATACTTGCACTAAAAATTTTTTGACATTAAGCTTAGGTTATCAAATTAAACCGAATCACTCATTTCTCCTCTCAAATTCTGTTTCAACTGTCTTACAACCTCCTGCCGATTTAATGAAGAATCTCCAAGCAGCAACATTAATTTGGTAATCGCTGCCTCAGCAGTTAAATCCCCTCCCCCAATTACACCTACTTTCTCTAAGTGCGATCCAGTTTCGTACTTTTTTTGATCTACTCTTCCGCTGTTGCACTGTGTAACGTTTACAACGATCAAACTATTGCCTATCGCTTCCTTTAAGGCATCTTGAAGCCAAACTTCATTGGGCGCATTCCCCGCCCCATAAGTCTCTAATACAATACCTCTCAAACCCTTCTGAGACAGAACATGCTTAAAAAAAGAAGCAGATATTCCGGGAAATAGTTTTAAATAGCCTACCTCGCCGCTCCAGCTCTCAAAAACGTGTAACTTCTTATTCTTTGAAATTGGGCGGATAGCACCATAATTATATTTAATGTGAACACCTGCTTCTGCAAGCTTTGGATAATTTGGCGAATCAAATGCTTCAAAATTCTCAGCACTGATTTTTTTAGTCCTATTGCCACGATATAGCGCATACTCGAAATATATAGCAACCTCGGGAACTATAGCAACTTCATCTTTCTTTGCTGCTGCTATTTCAATTGATGTGATTAAATTTTCTTTTCCATCGGTACGAATAGTTCCTATTGGCAATTGAGATCCAGTAAAAATTACCGGCTTCGTCAAATGCTCCAGCATAAAACTTAAAGCTGATGCGGAATATGCCATTGTATCGGAACCATGTAAAATCACAAACCCATCGTATCGATCGTAATTGGATTGAATTAATAATGCCAGCTCTACCCAAACCGTTGGATTCATATTGGACGAATCAATAGGCTCTTCGAAGGCATAAGCCTCGATGTCGATATCAAACTTTTTTAGTTCAGGAATCTCTGCAAACAGTTGGTTAAAATTAAATGGCTTTAATTCTCCGCTCACAGGATCATTGATCATACCGATAGTTCCTCCGGTGTAGATGAGTAAAACAGCTGACTTTTTCATACACCAAAGATAGTTTTAGCGTTTTGTGTGGTCACTTCGGCAACCTCTTTCACTGTCGTATTTAATAAGTCGGCCACCTTTTCGGCAATGTGTGGAATATAAGAAGGCTCATTGCGTTTTCCCCGAAAGGGAGTTGGTGACAAATAAGGTGCATCTGTCTCCAATACAATATCAGTTAACGATAAAGACTCAACCACCTTATCCAGTCCGGCCTTTTTAAACGTAACCACCCCTCCTATTCCAAGGTAAAAGTCACCATAATTTAAAATATGCTTTGCTTGTTCTAAACTACCAGTAAAGCAGTGAAAAATACCTTTCAATCGGTCATCGTTTAGCTCATCTAGAATGCTTAGTATTTCGTCAAAAGCATCTCTACAGTGAATTACAATAGGTAAACTCATCTCCTTCGCCCATTCAATTTGGGTTCGAAAAGCTCGCTCTTGTTCTTTTTGGAAGGTTTTATCCCAATACAGGTCTATCCCAATTTCACCAACAGCAACATAGTTATGCTCGTCCAACAGCTTTCGCATCTCAGCCAATACAGAATCAACACCCTCTTTTACATCACATGGATGAAGCCCCATCATCGGAAAACAGTTATTTGGATACTTTTCGGCCAATTCATGCATACCCTTAACAGAATCCATATCAATATTGGGCATAAACATCCTACTCACCCCGCTTGCTATTGCGCGGTTAATCATTGCATCCTGATCCTCTTTAAACTTTTCAGAATAGATGTGCGTATGGGTATCGGTGTAAGTCATGCTGACAAATTTAGTTTTTTGATTACGATTCAATCGGGCTAAACAGAATAAAAAATTTAATTTGGCACTTTGAAAGTTATGAGCAAAAAAACCAAAATCCTAATCATACGATTTAGCTCTATCGGCGACATCGTTTTGACTTCTCCGGTAATAAGGTGTTTAAAAGAGCAGCTACAAGGTGAAGTAGAAATTCATTACATCACTAAAAAGTCCTACGCTAACCTGCTTGAGCATAATCCACACATCGACAAGGTGTATGGAATAGAGAAAAAAGTATCGGAAATAAGCAGCCTTCTCCGAAAGGAAAAGTACACCCATGTCATTGATTTGCATAAAAACTTGCGTTCTGCTCGCGTGAAATCAATTGTAAGCGGTAAAAAATACGCTTTCGATAAGCTAAACATCGAAAAGTGGATGGCGGTAAATTTAAAATCAAATAGCTTACCTGACATTCATATTGTAGATCGTTATTTGGATGCTGCTGCGTCGCTAGGAGTAAAAAATGACCAAAGGGGACTTGATTTTTTCATCGACCCTGCTCATCAAATTTTTAAGTCAACACTACCTGATTCTTTTCAGCGTGGCTTTGTGGCATTTGCCATTGGAGGACAGCACGCCACCAAATGCTTACCCGTAGATAAAATGATTGCCATTTGCAAAAAAGTGGAATTGCCAATTGTACTTTTAGGCGGAAAAGAAGATTTGCGTGTAGCCAAATTTATTGAAGATAAGTTGGACCAAAAGATTATAAACGGCTGCGGCAAATACAGTATTCATCAGAGTGCATCTATCGTCTCTCAAGCGGAAGCTGTTATTACGCACGACACCGGAATGATGCATATTGCGGCAGCATTCAATCGAAAAATCGTTTCCATTTGGGGCAACACGATTCCAGAGTTTGGAATGTATCCCTACCTACCTGAAGGCCTTAAAAACTACAGTGAAATCATTGAGGTAAAAGAACTAGGTTGTAGACCTTGCTCTAAAATTGGCTTTGACAAATGCCCAAAAGGCCATTTCAAATGCATGAAGCAGATCAGCGAAGACCGCGTGGTTGAAAAAGTGTATGATTTACTAAAACTCCCAAACTAACCTTCAGAATGTTCCTTGGTAGCAGGCACAAAAAGCGCTTTAAGCTCAGTAGCTTTATCGGGGTCTAATTTTCCAGCTAAAATCAAACTAAGTTGCTTTCTTCTCAAAGCAGCATCGTAGCGTTTTTTCTCTAAGTCTGACTCGGCAATTAATGCAGGCACCTCAATCGGGCTTCCATTTTGATCTACCGCTACGAAGGTATAAATAGCTTCATTGCTTTTTACCCGTTCGCGGCTTAATCCTCGCTCCACCCAAACATCTAAAAACACTTCCATAGAGGATGTAAATGCTCGGCTAACTTTTGCTTCAATGGTCACCACTTCACCTAACTTTATCGGCTGATTAAAGGATACTGAATTGACTGAAGCTGTAACAACCACTCTATTACAATGACGTTGCGCTGAAATCCCTGCAGTAATATCCATCCAATTAAGCAATTGACCTCCCATTAAATTACCAAGCGTATTGGTATCATTGGGTAGTACAATTTTTGATGTTTGTGCAAATGTATCTTTAGAAAAACGACCTTTCATGTCTCTTCGGTTTTAGGAGCGCAAAGGTAACTAAAGCTACAAGAAGACTGGAATGAAAGGTATTATTTTTCCAATAACCAAGCTGCAGGGTTTCCGGAGTTTTTCACTTCACCCAATAACTGAACAGCTTCTTCACGCGTGGCATAGCTTTGATAACTCACGGTATACAAGTTTTTGAATGTGCCGATCAATCGAGCATCATACCCTTTCTTTTGAAGTCTTTTTACTAACTTCTCTGCATTGGCCTCCACTGAAAAGCACCCACCAACTACATGAAACTTTAATACAGAGTTTAACGCTTCATCAGAAGCAGACTCTTCAACCAATTCCTTCGCGGTAAATTTTCTAGAAGAACCATCATTATTCTTCCATACATAGGTATCATCGCTAATTTCATCTGCCTCAAAAGCCGCTTCTGAAGTTGGTGAAACAGCCGAAGGAAAGTAAGTTGGACTCACATAATCCAATCCAATAGAGGCATAAGACACGGGGGAATCATTGTTCAACTGATACTTGTAAGAAGTATATCCTATACCTGCAAACAATAATAATGAAGCAGCTGCTGCCCAATAAAAACCAAAACGTTTTTTATTCTCTTCCTCATCAGGAGATTTTACCACCACTAAACGCTCCTTAATTTCACGTTGGATACGCTCTTTTGCGTCAGGGCGAGCTATTGGGGTAGCTTTAAAATCAGTCAGACCAAAAGAAGCTAACAAATAGTTGGAATCTGAGCTAGGCAAAAACTGTATTCGTTTTTCTGGATCTAAAAAAAGTATACCTATTTTATCTAGGGTAACTTTATCTCCTTTACTGAGAATACTAATGGTTTCTGAAACGTAATTATCAATGGCTTTTCTTGCCTCTAAGAATGATATGTTATTGGTCTCAGCTACAAAATTCGCCAAAAGACCATCATTAGAAGTAAGGTTGCGATTAAACGACAACTGCTTAGATGGAGGTGAAAAAGTATGTTGAATGGGTTGAATTTTTGCGCCACGGTAATTGGCAACGAATCCACCGAAATCGGGGATAATCACGCAATCAAACTGATACAATAATTCAGCAATACCTTTAGGTATGTTTAGTCCATTCATAAATGCGAAAATAAAAAAAAAGGGTGAAATCTAAACTATTTAAATGCATTTAAATCTTCAGGGGTATCTACCGAAAGTGACTCTGTATCGGTTATAGCGACCTTTATCTTATATCCATTTTCAATCCACCTTAGCTGCTCCAACCCTTCAGCTAACTCTAGCCGCGAAGGACTAATATTTGTAATTTCCTTCAAAATATCTGCACGATAGGCGTACAATCCAATGTGCTTGTAATAATTATAATGCTCAATCCAATCGTTCTGTTTTACTCCTCGTTGATAAGGAATCACAGCTCTGCTGAAATATATAGCAAAGTCTGTTTCATCAATTAGCACCTTTGGCTTGTTGGCATTAAATAGCTCCTCATTTGTGGTAATTAATTTAACAAGCGTTGCTATTTCCGTATTCTCATCAGAAAAGCAATTAACCGTTTGTGTTATTTGCTCGGGATCAATATATGGCTCATCCCCTTGGATATTAACCACAATATCAAAATCCATGGATTGATCAAACAGCACTTCTTTACAACGATCTGTTCCGCTTTGATGATGCTCGGCAGTCATTAGCACCTCGCCACCAAAGTCATTCACAGCGTCTACTATCCGCTGATCATCAGTAGCCACGACCACATGATGAAGTGCCGTTGTTTTCTTGGCTTGTTCATATACACGCTGAATCATGGATTTTCCATTGATCTCAGCGAGGGGTTTACCAGGAAATCGAGTCGACCCGTATCGAGCGGGAATAATGCCAATTACTTTTTTCATGAAACAGAATTATATCGTTATGAGTAGGTTCAATATCAATTTTTTAGTAGATTTCAATTTCCAAAAACTGTATTGCTTACCAAAAGGCAAATTAAAAAAAATTAACCATACAAATGCTCGAGGAAGACCTAAAATATAAAATTGGTGTGACGTTGATTCCGGGAATCGGAGCGATTAATGCGAAAAAGCTTGTCGCCTATTGCGGAGGAGCTGAAGCGGTTTTTAAAGAAAGTGCAGCGGCACTTGAGAAAATTCCAGGATTGGGCAAGAAAATAATAAAGCAAATTACCTCTTCGCAAGAATCTTTAACAGCTGCAGAAGAAGAACTTCGGTTTATGGAGGCCAACGAAGTAGAAGCACTCTTCTTTCTAGACAAAGACTACCCTCGGCGATTAAAACATTGTGAAGATGGTCCTCTTGTACTCTACACAAAGGGAAATATCGACTTTAACCGAGAAAAAGTAATCAGCATTATTGGAACTCGAAATGCGACCGTTAGTGGAAGAGGCTTTACAGAAAAGATAATGGAGCAATTAGCACCTCACCAACCACTCATTGTTAGTGGCTTAGCATTTGGAATAGACATTACTGCACATAAAGCTGCGCTACAAAATAAGCTTCAGACAGTAGGTGTTTTAGCTCATGGATTAGATAATATTTACCCAACACCTCACACCAATACTGCAAAAAAGATGCTAGAAAATGGCGGTATAGCAAGCGATTATCGTCATGGTCGAAAAATATTTAATAAGCAATTTGCAGAGCGAAATAGAATTGTTGCAGGTCTTTCAGATGTTACGATTGTAGTAGAGTCAGCAGCAAAAGGTGGATCGTTAATCACCGCTGAGTTAGCCAACGATTACAATCGCGATGTTTTTGCCGTTCCGGGTAGAGTAAATGACGAATTTTCAATCGGATGTAATCGCCTCATAAAAAGCAACCGAGCAGCATTAATAGAATCAATAAAAGACATTGAGTATGTAATGGGATGGTCTGCAGAAGAAAAAGCTCCACAACAGACCACCCTATTTGAAGAAGTAAACGACGAAGAACGACTCATTCTAAAGATATTGTCTGAAGGACCTGAAAGTGTAGATATAATAAGCATTAAAGCTCAGTTACCAATGAGTAAAACGACAACGATACTTCTGAACCTAGAGTTCAAAGGGGCTTTAAAATCACTACCAGGAAAGATGTATCAATTATTATAAAACTATCTTAAATAATGATAAAAAGAGGCAAGCACAAACAATCGTAATAAAATCATAACAAAATAGTTACATTACAATTTAGTAAAAAAGAAAGGTAAAATGATGTACTTCCATTTCATTTCGAGTGTGGCCAGACTAAAATTTTCTACATTTGTTTTTTATTAAACCCGTTTAAAACGCAATATTTTAATATAATGAGCACAAGTAAATCTCACGAAAAGGCCATTAATGAATTCGTTCAATTAGTTGGGGCCAAAAATCCAAATGAGCCTGAATTCATGCAAGCGGTTCAAGAAGTAGCAGAAACAGTTATCCCTTTTATTGAGGACAATCCAACTTATAAAAAAGGAAATTTATTAGAGCGAATGGTGGAAGCTGAACGTGTTATCATGTTTAGAGTGCCATGGTTAGATGACAATGGAGAAGTTCAAGTAAATAGAGGTTTTAGAATCGAAATGAACAGCGCTATCGGACCATACAAAGGTGGTTTGAGGTTTCACCCTTCTGTGAATTTAAGTGTTTTGAAGTTTTTAGCCTTCGAACAAGTATTCAAAAATAGCTTAACTACACTACCTATGGGCGGTGGTAAAGGTGGAGCCGACTTTGACCCTAAAGGGAAATCAGATAATGAGGTAATGAAATTTTGTCAAAGCTTTATGACTGAATTATGTCGACATATTGGTCCTAACACAGATGTACCTGCGGGAGACATCGGTGTAGGTGGCCGTGAGATTGGCTATATGTTTGGCCAATACAAGCGTATTAGAAACGAGTTTACAGGAGTTTTAACAGGTAAAGGCTTATCGTATGGTGGTTCATTGGTACGACCTGAGGCTACTGGTTACGGCTGTGTATATTTCCTAGATGAAATGTTAAAGACAAAAAACGACTCATTAAACGATAAAGTAGTTACTATTTCAGGTTCAGGTAATGTAGCGCAATACGCGTGTCAAAAAGCAACTGAACTAGGTGGAAAAGTGGTTACTATGAGTGACTCTTCAGGTTATATCTACGACGAAAATGGTATTGATGCTGAAAAGTTAGCATTTATCATGGAGTTGAAGAATGTAAAACGCGGAAGAATCAAAGAATATGCAGACAAGTACGGAGCTAAATTTGTTGAAGGAGCACGCCCATGGTCTGAAAAATGTGATATCGCTTTGCCATGTGCTACACAAAATGAATTGAATGAAGATGAGTCCAAAATACTTGTAAGCAATGGTTGTAAAGCGGTAGCAGAAGGCGCAAACATGCCTTGTACACCAGAAGCTGTAGAAGTATTCCACGAGAACAAAATCTTTTTTGCACCTGGGAAAGCGTCTAATGCAGGTGGAGTAGCCACTTCAGGTTTAGAGATGAGCCAAAACTCATTAAGATATAACTGGCCTGCTGAAGAAGTAGATGCTAAATTGCATAATATTATGAAAGATATTCACGAGCAGTGCGTGAAATATGGTACTGATGAGTCAGGATATATCGATTATGTAAAAGGTGCAAATATTGCAGGATTTGTAAAAGTTGCAGATGCAATGACCGCTCAAGGAGTTGTCTAACATTAAGCACATACAATAATAGAAATCGCCAATTCATTTGTTTGAGTTGGCGATTTTTATTTAATAAATTTGAAGGCACGTAAATTTCTAAAAAGCATGTACGGAAAAATTCAACAACACTTACAAGAAGAATTAAAGAATATAGAAGAAGCAGGGTTATTCAAAAAAGAGCGAGTAATTGCTTCAGCGCAGGATGCCGTTATTAAACTTAGCAATGGTGAAGAGGTGATCAACTTTTGCTCCAACAATTACCTTGGTTTATCGTCACATCCAAAAGTGGTGGAAGCGGCTAAAAACACCTTAGATACCCATGGTTTTGGAATGTCTTCAGTTCGTTTTATCTGCGGAACACAAGACATTCACAAAGAACTAGAAGCCAGAATAGCCAAATTTTGTGGAACAGAGGATACCATTTTGTATGCTGCTGCATTTGATGCAAATGGTGGCGTTTTTGAGCCATTATTGGGCCCTGAAGATGCAATTATCTCTGACTCTTTGAACCACGCATCTATTATTGATGGAGTGAGGTTGTGTAAAGCAGCTAGGTATCGTTATGAAAACAATAACATGGCCGACCTTGAAGAGCAACTAAAAAAAGCACAAGATCAGCGTTTCAGAATAATCGTAACGGATGGAGTGTTCTCAATGGATGGTTATGTAGCACAGCTTGATAAAATCTGCGACCTCGCTGATAAATATGATGCCATGGTAATGGTAGATGATTGCCACTCACATGGATTCATTGGTAAAACGGGTAGAGGTACTGCAGAGTATAAAAACGTATTAGGCAGAGTAGATATTATCACCGGAACTTTAGGAAAAGCACTTGGTGGCGCGATGGGTGGATTTACTACCGGCAAGAAAGAAATTATTGAGTTGCTTCGTCAACGTTCTCGTCCATATTTATTCTCCAACTCGTTGGCTCCGGCTATCGTAGGTGCATCTATTGCTGTGTTTGATATCTTAGAGGAAACAACCGCATTTAGAGATCAATTAATGGACAATGTAGATTACTTTAAAGCAGGCGTAAAAAACGCTGGTTTTGACTACAAAGATGGTGAATCTGCAATTGTACCTATAATGCTTTATGATGCAAAATTATCGCAAATAATGGCCGATAAATTATTGGAGGCGGGTATTTATGTAATTGGCTTTTTCTATCCGGTAGTACCAAAAGAGCAAGCGAGAATTCGAGTACAACTTTCGGCAGCCCATACCAAAGAACATTTGGATAAAGCAATTGAAGCTTTTACACAAATAGGAAAAGAGTTAGGCGTGATAAAATAGAACTGCAATAAATCAATAAAATAATATACAGGCTAATCGGAATCGATTAGCCTGTATTGTTTACAGCGATGCTTATTGATCTGTCAACGACTTCATAAAAGCAATAATGTTTCCCTCTTCTTCTTCCGTCAGCCCTAATGGATCGGTGGGCAATGTTTGGTGAGTTAGTTTGATTCCTAATCCTGCGCCACCACCTACATCATAAAACTCCATTACTTCGTCCAGCGTATTGTAAACCCCGTTGTGCATATAAGGCGCAGTAAGAGCTACGTTTCTAACCGTTGGAGTTTTGAAGAAATACTTCCGCTCTTCCGTCTGAAACAAATTATAACGCCCCATGTCATTATCAATCTTAGCGTTTTCTGCTACATTTTCTTCTGGCACGCCCAATAACTCCATTTCTGATTCCGCAAAATTTGGAGGAACTGTTCCATTAAACAAAGGTGGGAAGTGACAAGTAGCACATTGCGCTTTACCCATAAAGAGATTAAATCCATTTATTTCCTCAGGTGTTAGACTTGCCTTCTTATCAGTTATGGACTCATCAAACCGTGAGTTAAAAGGAGCAAGACTTCTTACGTAAGCTGCTATTGCATTCCGAATGGACATATCTTCAGGTTGATCATTATACACTTCGTTAAACGATGACAAGTAAGCCGAGTCGTTTTTAACAGCTTCTACCATCCCCTCTATTGATGAGTGGAACTCTGACTCATTGTTAACAACATCCACAATCTGACCCTCTAAATTTCCAGTTCGAGCATCATAAAAAAAAGCCTTTTGAAATCCAGCATATTTTAATGTGGGGCTATTGCGAGTTTGACCTGCAGAAATAGCCAACCCATCCGTAAAAGCAATATCCTTTTGATGACAGGTGCTGCAGCTCATAGATCCATCAATTGATAAAGAGCTATCATTAAACAACTTTCTTCCAAGTGCAATTTTTTCTCGTGACATTTCAGCCCAAACTTTTTCCGAAAAAAATCCCACATTAAAAGTAGTGGAGTCGAATAAATTAGGGGCGGTATTGCTAATTGCTAGCTCAAAAGGAAAAGTGACTCCCCAATCAGCAACAGTTCTATTCCATAACCCAAACTGTTTATTGGTATGATTTTTAATAAACTCATAACGATCAAAGTCGTCAAAAATGGTTGCGAGGGCTTTTTGAGAAGCCACCAATTCTCTCCTCCACTCCTGTTGTAGTTCTTTATCTTTAAACTTTGCATCGTACAAACCCATCAATTCAGTTAGCTCATGATATATCAAAGCGCTTTCCTTTAATGACTGACCCAAAACAGGAGAGTCAAAACCTGTAACCCCAGTTGTAGCGATACGAACCAAGGCATTTCTAAGCAACCATAAAAAATGATAATCGTTATAATCATCAACAATGGAATTGGTCCTAATTAACTTTAAGCGCTGTCTTAGAAATAGTGTGTTTTTATTGACAGATTCCCAGTTCACCGAATCGACAAACAACTCTTCTTCTAGAACCTGAAAACCTTTTGGTTTTAATTTTTTTATGTCAGTAGCGTCTTCTTCAACAACCTTCAAAATATTTGGCTGAAAAATTGTCTTGTAACTTTCTGATTCAGTAAATGACATAATGGGCTCAACTCTCTTCACCATTAAACGAGCCTTAATAAAACTTTCACGCGCTTGATCTAGAGCAATAGAGTCAGAAATTGCTGCTAAATAAAATATTGCACTGTCTAGTTTCAACAGATAGCGCGATTCAATTTGTTGAAAAACGGTGGTCTCTTTCTCTTTGGGTGCACTATTGCTACCGCAGGCTGAGAATAACAAAGAGAGGCCTATTAATAAATAAGCCTCTCTAGTCATAGTTTTAAGTAAACTACAATTCATATCCATTTGATTTTATCGTGCTAATCCGTTCACTACATAAATCATACTTCCTTCCTTTCTGCTTCCTGACACATCAGGGTTTGCTAAAGGATCGGTAAATGCAGTTCCATCTGCCTTTTCCCAACCATGGTTTTGCGTAATCATCAAGAAAGTATTGTTTACACCAACTGTTTCTGAAACGTCAATCATCCCTGTAATTTCCCAGTTATTGGATGTTGTTCCATAGCCTAAAGCCTCTGCTCTAACTTGATCGCACTCCATTACGGTTTTTAATGCGCCTGTATTTAAATTGTATTGGTACAATCTAGCAAAGTGGTCTTTATCTGCATTGTCTGGATATCCATTTGGATCTTCTTGTATGTAGGCAAAGTTTTCTGTTACTAAAATATTATCTGGCGAGTGGAACATCTTAGCCTTTCCAGTTAAGTTATCACCATCTAACACACAGGTAATTTTTCCGCCTTTTGTTGGATCATTTTCATTCAATTCTACTTTGTAAATTCTACCATAAGTAGTTCCTTTTCCAACTAAATCAGTCTTTTTTCTGCCTGTAACGGCAATGTAAAGCTCACGCTGTGCCTCAGCATTTCCTCTTCTCCAATCGATATCTTCTAATCTTGAGAAACCCATAACACCTTTTTGCTTTGCTTCTGCGTCTAATAAATTAATGTTTTTTTCGGTTAGCTCAACAAACTCCATATCATAAGAAGTACCTTCTACCATGTCCATTTCATAGTTGATATTAGCAGTGGTAACTTTTAATCCATAAAGTTTTCCGCTATATAAATCACCTCTATTTCCTACATACATTCCCAGCTGACCTGAAGGCACTGTATTATCAGAGTGATCATCACCGATAAAAACAACTGTTTTGTCAGGATATGCATCTTTACCAATCGCCACTGCATTTTCCGTAGACCACTGTCCCATTGCTGTTAGCATTTCAGGAGAAGATGCAGAACCAGCGTTTTTGTTGACGTCGGTTACAAAAACACCCTTTGATGATCCTCCCCACTCGCCACCAGAAAGGTATAGTGGACCGAAACCGTGCTCTTTAGGAGTTATAAGCGACCCAGAACATTGCGCGGTGTTAGATGTAGCGACAGCATTTAGAATGTACTCTCCTGCAACTGGCTTAAACGTTCTGTCTAGTTTAATTCTAGCGATTGAATAATCTGCTTCTATATTGTTAATCAAAGAGAATGTTCCGTCATTATTTCTTAATAATCCTGCACCGTCAGCCATTGATCCATATACAAACCCAGGTGTTTCTGGCAACTGATCTTCAGAGGACAATAAGGGATATACCTTTAATGAAGAAAACTCTGGCGAAAGAGCCATAAGCATTGGAGACTTTGAATGACTCTGTAATTCTACTGACTGAACAGCAGCAGGTTCGTTTTTTTCATCCTCACTACATGCATAGAATGAAAGCGCTATAGCTGATAACGCAATACCTTTAATAATTTTCATTTTGTTTGGTTTTATGTTGTTGTTTGATTGATCCAAAACTAGCACATAAAACCAGCTTCTGAATGGAGTAAAGTTTATAGGTAATTTAAACTATTGTAAAGAGCATTTACCACCTAAAGGACAGATAATCGATTATTATATAGCAATATACCATCTTAATAACAAGAAAGTTCTGTTTAGTTAATGTTAACTCAAATTGAATTTAACGATCGCACAATTACTTGAGTTAATTTAGTGTTAGCACAAAAAAAAGGAGCAACGTAAATACGTTGCTCCTTTCAATATTCTTTATAATTCAATTAGAAAAACTTTGATCTATTATCCACAATAGACGCGCGCTCTTTTAGCGCATCAATAGCTTGTCTATTGTTTACTCTTGATTGGTAAGCAGTTTGAATATTTGCTTTCATTCCACCAATCGTTGCATCACCTGGCTCATTTACACCGGTAACTTGTACCATAAACACGCCATTTTTCCCCATAATAGGAGTTGCAGTCATTTGTCCTTGAGATAGTGTTGTAATCTTTGCAACCACCTCAGGTTCATTACCTGCTCCTGCTAAAGAAGGATTTTCAAAAGATACATTAGAAGCGTCCTGTACTTGACCACCTATTTTGCTGGCAGCATCAGCTAAATTTTGAGATCCATTCATTTGTTCAATAAACTGCTGTGCTTTTTTCTCTCTCTTCGCCTCATATTCTACTCTAGCTCTTACTTTTTCAAATGGAGCTACGCCATCTTCATTTACCTCTACCAATTTTGCAACTACATAAGCATCTTTTATATCAAATGGCTCAGAAATATCGCCTTCTTCAGCATCATTTAACCATGTAACGATGCTTCTTGAACCTTCAACTCCTCTCACTTGTCTGTCATCCTCGCTTACAATTGCAGCTCTACGAATAAGGTTCTTTTCGTTAATTAGGTTATCCCAATCAGATGACGAAGCATTAATTGAGAAGCCATTTGCATCTTGAAAAGCAGTTGCAAAAGTTTCCTTTCCAGGCTCAGGAACTCTTGCTAAAGCACCAACTTTAATTTTAAGAACATCTTCCGTTTTCTCAGTCACTCTTATTAAGTGAACGCCAAATTGAGTTTCAATCTTTTTAATTTCTCCAACTTGAGCTGCAAATGCAGCATCATTAAATGGCTTAACCATGGCTCCTTCAACGAACCATCCTAAATCGCCACCTTCCTTACCAGAAACTGCATCATCAGAGTTATTCATTGCAACAGTGTCAAATGGTTGACCTGCATTTATTTCAGCAAGTAAGCTATCCGCAATTAAGTTTGCCTCTTCAAGTGTGCGTTCTTGAAGTGCTACTAAAATATGCTGAGCTTTAACAGAGTCAGGACCAACTTTTTTATCCAATAATTTCTGGATTCTTGTTTCAGATGAAATCTCAAATGGCATGGTTGTAAAACCAGGCTCTTGAACAAATAAAGAAGTATCGTAACCCGCAGGAATCGTTTTCATAGAATAATACTTCGGATCAAAACCTTGGTCAGAGTTGTTCACTAAAAATAAAGAATCATTGTTAGTTGTCTTGAACTCTTGATACATTTCATTGGCCCACTTTCTAACTAAGGCTACATCTGCTTCTGATGGAGTAATGTTAAATGGTACATACTCAATTTTCTTAGATGCCTCTTGGATGTAATCTTCTTTATGAGCGTTGTAATAATCCTTCAACTCACCATCTGTGATGCTGATAGCGGTATCAGAAACATCACCATATCGCTTCATTACATATTTAACGGTCATCGAACGATTAGTCGCTAGATTCTTTTGCTCTACAGCAAAATTTGTAGCATAAAGACCTTTAGAAATAAGCGTATTATATTTTTGAATTTCGCGATCACTCTTAAGTGCTTGTTCAAAGTTCACCCACTGAGATTTTCCTTCTGGATTTTGATCCAATGTTTGGATGAAACGAACCACATCAGTTGGATTAAACTGCCCCGTCTCAGGATTAGTAAATGCCTGACGCACCTGTGGATGAGGATTATTACCTTGAACCATATCAAATAATTCTTTGGTCGTAACATCTACACCAAGTTCCTCAAACTCTCGGTCTAAAACTACTTGGTTTAACATTTGATCGTAAACCTGCTGACGAATTGCATCCCTTGTTTCGTCTGTTACCGGCTGATCAGGTTGGTTTGCTTTGAAGTTTTCAGTAGCAATTTGTACTTGATTCTGAAAATCTTGCGCAGCAATTCCTGTTCCATCTACCTCTGCAACATTTCGAGTTTGTGTAAATGAAGCGCCTGATCCAATTAGGTCAGTCATTACAAAGGCAATGATTGCACCTCCAATTAATATTAGTACGAGCGTGGATCGCTCTCTAATTTTTCCAATTATAGCCATTTCTGTATGTTAAAATTTA
>CBFHZL010000063.1:8147-15650 GCA_965660325.1 uncultured Acidiluteibacter sp. | reverse complement strand
ACAACAGCACTACACCGTTATCAAATCGGGCATCACCTACGCCCCACTTTTCACCCAATTCAAAGGCAAAAGCTCCAGCATCATTTCCACACAAATCATTTACCGTTACGACGGTAATTTGGGTAGAAGTGGTGTCGTTAAACGTCACAAGACGCCGTTCCAAAGCTTGCTCCTGCCCTGCATCCAACACTCCTGCAAAATCATTCACCAATCGCGGTGGAGATGGTTTTTCAGGCATACAGTCTTGGGCTACCAAGTTGGTACCGATGAACAATAAACCAATGAGTACTAATCGTTTTAATTGAATCATAATTTACTTTTTTCCGAATGATACTTCGTTCGGTAATTCGTCAACATCGTCTTTTTGATACGGAAAGTGGGACTTTAGTTGTTCCCCAGATTTCTTGATTCCTTCTGCCAAGCCTTCCGTAAATTCTCCTTTTTTGAAGAAATCCACCATCATATCGCGTATTTCATCCCAAAAACCTTTAGGAACCACCGCGTTGATACCGACATCGCCCAAAATGGCAAACTGTTTGTCTTCAGTGGCTAAATAAAACAATACGCCATTTCGGAGTTCTGTTTTTTGCATTTCCAACAGGCTAAACACGTGGGAAGAACGATCAAGGACATCTTCCTTACAGCGCTTTTCGATGTGCACCCGTATTTCTCCTGAGGTATTTAACTCCGCATCACCGATTGATTTCTCGATGTATTTTATCTGCTGATCTGTAAATAAGTCTTTTGCCATGGCTTAAAATTGTACTTCTGGTGCTTTTTCTGCTCCTGCGTCTGCTTCAAAATAAGGTTTCTTCTCAAAATCAAACCATCCGGCATAAATAACACGCGGGAACTGTTTGATATAGGTATTATAATTTCCGGTCGCGTCGTTGAACTTCTTGCGCTCTACGGTAATTCTATTTTCAGCGCCTTCAAGCTGTGCTTGCAGTTCTAAAAAGTTCTGATTGGCTTTCAGCTCAGGATAACGCTCTACAGAAACCAATAATCTGCTCAATGCACCTGATAACTGTCCTTGGGCCGCTTGAAATTTTGCCATGCTCGCTTCGTCCAATTGTGATGCATCGATGTTCATGCTCGTTGCTTTAGAACGTGCTTCGATCACTTCAGTCAACGTGGATTTTTCGAAGTCAGCTGCACCTTTTACCGTATTCACTAAGTTAGGAATCAAATCGGCTCTACGCTGATACACGTTTTGCACTTGCGCCCAAGATTTATCGACCGTCTCGCTTTTTTCTACCATGCTGTTGTATCCGCATGAAGAGAAGGTAATCGCAAAAAAGGCCACTGCTATAAATTGAATTATCTTTTTCATTGTTTTTGTTTTTGTTAGTTGGTTAAAGGTATTTAAAAAAATGCCTCCTTAAAAGTTAAGGAGGCATTTGGTTTTAGTCAATTAAATCAACACTTCGTTTGATAAATGAACTCAGCGCCTCTCCTTTTAGTAAGTTCTGCGATAGCAATGCTAAGTCGGTGGCTTGCTTGGCCATGCTCTTTTGCTTGCTTTCTTCTGATTCATTTAAAATCTTGCTTACCAACGGGTGATTCGCATTTACAACGAGGTTGTACATCTCCGGCATATTTCCCATGCCCATCATACCACCGCCGCCACCTACAGCGTTCATGTCTTTCATTCTTCTCATAAATTCAGACTGTGTAATGGTAAACGGTTGTTCGGTTTCGCTCATGCTTTCAAACGTTACCGTAAACTTCTCTTTTGGTACAGCACCTTCAATAACTGGCTTCAGTTTCTTCTCATCATCTTCGGTCAATTTAGAAGGAATTTCTTCGTCTTTCTTAATCAACTTGTCAATGGTATCTCCATCAACTCGTGTGAAGGTGGTATCCTTAAACTCTTGCTCTAATTTACCTACCAAATGAGCTGATAATGGGGAATCCAATACCACAACATCGTATCCTTTGTCTTTCGCTGAGCTGATGTAAGCGTATTGCTCTTCTTGGTTAGACGTGTAAAGCACAACGGTTTTACCGTCTTTGTCCGTCTGTAATGGCTTGATGTGCTCTAAATACTCTTCCATCGTTTTAGCTACGCCTTCTGTATTCTTCAATAGGGCAAAACCTTTTGCTTTATCGAAAAACTTCTCGTCAGACAACATACCATATTCAATGAAGATTTTAATATCGTCCCACTTTTGTTCGAAATCAGCACGGTCATTTTTGTATAAATCTTCTAATTTATCCGCAACCTTCTTAGAAATGTACTTCGATATCTTTTTCACGTTGGCGTCACTCTGTAAGTAAGAACGAGACACGTTTAATGGAATATCTGGTGAATCAATTACACCATGTAACATGGTCAAAAAGTCTGGAACAATTCCTTCTACTGATTCCGTAACAAATACTTGGTTAGAGTACAATTGAATCTTGTTCTTTTGCATTTCCATGTTGGGCTTCAACTTTGGGAAAAACAAAATACCGGTCAAATTAAACGGATAATCTACGTTTAAGTGAATATGAAACAATGGCTCTTCAAACGTCATTGGGTATAACTCACGGTAGAAGCTTTTGTAATCTTCCGGCTGCAAGTCCGATGGCGTTTTTGTCCATGCAGGAGTAGGATTGTTGATGATGTTTTCTTCTACAATCGTCTCTTCTTTAGCATCATCGCCTTCACCAACTTTCTCTTTTCGCTCGTTGTTGCCAAATTTGATTTCAATCGGCATGAACTTACAGTACTTGTCCAACAATTGTTGAATCTGCGCTTTTTCTAAATATTCTGTCGCATCGTCGGCTATGTGCAATACAATGTCCGTTCCTCTCCCCTCTTTAGTTGTTTCCTCTAAAGTAAAGTTTGGCGAACCATCACATTCCCATCTTACTGGCACAGCACCTTCTGTATGCGATAGCGTAATGATTTCCACTTTAGAAGCCACCATAAATGCAGAGTAGAATCCCAAACCAAAGTGACCAATTACACTTGCCTTGTCTTTATACTTCTGCACAAACTCTTCAGCACCTGAGAAAGCGATTTGGTTGATGTATTTATCAACTTCATCAGCCGTCATCCCGATACCGTTATCAGAGAAAGTCAAGGTTTTCGCTTCCTTATCTAGCTTTACCTCTACTCGAAGGTTATCTGCATTGGCTTTAGACTCTCCAAGCTGTGCAAGTGTTTTTAATTTTTGAGTTGCATCTACTGCGTTAGAAATTAATTCTCTCAAAAATATTTCTTGATCAGAATACAAGAATTGTTTAATGATTGGAAAAATGTTTTCTGTTTGAACATTAATCTTTCCTTGTGCCATTGTTATCGTATTTTAAGTTATTATTTATAATTTTAGTTGACTTTTAAGTCGAAACACCCTTTTCAAAGCACGTACCAAAGGCCAAACACTGCCAAATTGTCAATTGTGGTGCCTTTTTAAATTTAAGAATGATGCGAATCCAGTTTGTTTATACCATTTTGTCAATTTCATTATCCCTTTTGGGCGTTACCGCAATGAGTCAGGAAATAGATCAAACGACCGATTTTTCCATCGGTGACCGTGTAACCATGCACTCCAAAATTTTAAATGAGGATCGAATCATAAACATATACCTGCCTTTGGGTTATAGTAAAGACTCAGCGGCACTTCCAGTCATCTACTTATTAGATGGTTCACAACATGAAGATTTTATTCACATCGCCGGTCTGGTGCAATTTAATTCCTACCCGTGGATCGATCGAGTTCCAAAAAGCATTGTTGTAGGTATAGAAAATGTAGATCGCAAAAGAGATTTTACTTTTCCAAGTAACGTGAACTACGATTCTACAAGATGGCCTGAACGCGGAGAATCTGCAACATTCATATCATTTATTGAAAAAGAACTGCAGCCCTTTATTCAAGAAAATTATTCATCAAGTGAAAATACAACGTTGGTTGGACAATCTTTAGGAGGCTTATTAGCATCAGAAGTATTAATTTACCACACTGCTCTATTTAAAAACTACATTATTGTTAGCCCCAGTAATTGGTGGGATAATAAATCAATGAGTAAGGTTCCGGTTCCTGCTATTGCCAATGATCAAAAGGTTTATGTTGCAGTAGGAAAGGAAGGCTTTCTGATGCGAAGTTTAGCTTGTAAGCTGTATCGAAAAACTAGAAGCGCTGCTCCTCGTCCAAAAAAAGTTTATTTCGAATATTTTAGAAAAAATAACCATGCAGATATTTTACACAACGCAGTTTATGATGCATTTGGTGAATTGAACAAGAAGTAAATAATCTGATTTTTTTAACGATTAGTCATCCAAATTAATTTTAATCCTTTGATTTACCGAATGATTAAAATATCATTTGCTAGTTTGTGTATTCACTAAAAAAATTGATTCCACATGAACTTCAATCAACTATCCGCATTGTTTATCAACTGCACCTTAAAAAAATCACCTGAGAAAAGCCATACGGATGGGCTAATCGATATTTCTAAATCCATCATGGAGAAAAATGGTGTAGAAGTAGAAACCATTCGGTTTATTGACCATGAAGTTGCTTCTGGAATTTACCCTGATATGACTGAATACGGTTGGGAGGCAGATGAATGGCCTGAATTATTTGAAAAAGTCAAGAAAGCTAATATGTTGATTGTCACTACTCCCATTTGGTTGGGCGAAAAATCTTCGGAATGCACCAAACTCATCGAGCGACTTTATGCCATGTCAGCCATGACGAATGATAAAGGACAATACATTTACTATGGTAAAGTTGGCGGCTGTTTGATTACTGGTAATGAAGATGGAGCAAAACATTGTGCCATGAATATCCTTTATTCACTGCAGCACTTGGGTTATAGTGTGCCTCCACAAGCTGATGCGGCTTGGTTGGGAGAAATAGGTCCAGGGAAGTCGTATTTAGATGATGGTTCAGGTGGACCTGAAAATGATTTTACCAACAGAAACACCACGTTCATGACTTATAATATGATGCATTTGGCCAAAATGCTAAAGGGTGCAGGAGGTTTTCCAGTTGGTGGTAACCAGCCCGAGGAATGGGAAAATGGCAATCATTTCGGGTTTGAAAAAGCGAAATAACTATCGCTTAGAAACCTTGTTATTGCTAATTGCTCGCTGACGATCGCATTTGAAACGACCTTTAACATTGCTTCGCAGTGCTTTATGCTTGGTTTTACGCCCTTGCACCCGTTTGCGCCACATTTTAAAGCTAGAAGGCTTCATCTCGGTGCGCATAATTTCTATTACTTCTTGCTCGCTTACACCGAATTGAAAAGTGATGGCATCAAAAGGAGTTCTGTCCTCCCAACCCATTTCCACAATTCGATCGATGTCTTCGGGGGTTAAGTTATTTTCCATGTTATTTTTAACCAGTAGGCTGTAAAAATGTTTCGATAACTACCTTCAATTTGAATTCTACGCCAAATTTTTACACAACAATTAATAAATTCTAGAAAACAACTATATAACAATTTGTAATTCAGATATTAAAAATTAATTTCAACAGATACAACGGATTTAAATTTGGATTAATATTGGATGAAATTTATGCACCTAATATAAGCGCTTAAAACACGATGATACATCCAAATACCACCATTAAACACATCAACGAAACCGTTGGTTACGGCGTATTCGCCACACAAGATATCCCTGAAGGAACGATTGTTTATGTAAAAGATAGCATGGAGCTAGAAATTAGCCCATTGGAGTTTTTGACACACCAAAAAGAGATTCAGGAAGTCATTGAGAAATACAGCTACATGGACCAACGAGGAAATCGAATAGTAAGTTGGGATTTTGCAAAGTATGTTAATCATTGTTGTAATTTTAATACCATCAGTACCGGTTATGGTTTTGAAATTGCGGTAAGGGACATCAAAGCAGGTGAACAAATCACAGACGAGTATGGTATTTTCAACCTTACCAACGATATTGAATTAACCTGTGCAGAACCAAATTGCAGAAAAACAGTTAAGCCAAAAGATTTTGATACCTATTACCCCCAATGGGATGAAATTATTAAACAATCACTGACAAAATTTAAAGCGGTTGATCAACCGTTATTGGTTTTCGTAGATGATTTTTCAAAACAAGAGTTAGAAGCCTTTATAAGTGATCCAAATGCATATCAGTCGGTATACCGATTAAGAAATCAACAAGGAGTTACTGAACGGTAATACCTTTCAAATGCAGATCCTACTAATTCTTCGAAAAGAGAATATTGCCTCATTAATATTTACACATTGATTTATTAGTAGGTTTTAAAATTGATAAATTACCTCATTAACAAATTATTACATTGACACATTGATACATTAGCACATTACTGCACCTGCACGCCGGCAGGCGGGTTGTCACATTACTACATTGATTGATTCACTAATTGACTGATTCATTTATTCACTGATTAATTCAATAAAACCTTACTTTTAGCGGATGAAAAAGGCATTTGGGCTTCTTCCTCTCTTCCCTATCCTACTCAAAAGAAAAAAGCGACAACAGCGCTTTTTACTAGCGCACTTTGCTGAAGAGCTCAACTATATCCAAAAATCCGATGATACCTTGCACCAAAAACTACTCTATTACGCCACTTGGGGAGTCGTTTCTATCAGTGAGGTGTTTGCCGATCTCAACAAAAGAAAATTATCTCATGAAGAGCGTTATTTAGCCTCTGCGCTTTCCATATTATATGCCTTGGCCGACCACATGGTGGATGAGCTAAAATTGAACAACAGCGAAACCATACAGTATATAAAAGGTAAAGAAAGTAAAGAGCCAACGATTATTTGGGCACAGCAATTATTAAAGGAGTTACAACAGCAGCACGCTATAACTGAATACCTTTCTGAAGCAATCGAAGCACAGCTAGCAAGTAAAGAGCAGTCAGCAGTTGCCGATGTAAAAAAAGTGAGAGAACTTACTTTCACCAAAGGCAGCTTAACCATGCTGTTATACCGACAGTTGATTGATATACCTAAAGTAAATAAAGAAAAAGAAGCGGTTCTTCAATTGGGTTACACGCTCCAACTAGCCGACGATATTATAGATGCATATGATGATACAGCTGAGCAAATACACACAACAGCAAACGCTATTGATTTAAATGCAGTAGAAAATTACTTTCAAAGCCAAATAGCGGCTTCAAAAAGACGCTTTTTCGATTGTTATGGCCATTCAGCTAAAACGAGAAAAGCATTTTTACAGTTTGAATTGTTGTTTGGAATTTCTCATCTCGCGCTAAAGCGATTTCATAAAATGCAGGTGACACATTTTACTCCAACTGCCATTTCACAGCATCCCAGATCAAAATTCATTATAGATATGGAAAAGCCTACAGAAGCATTGAGAGCACTTTGGATGGCAGTTAGGCCCTAAGTTTTCCTCATATTTTCTCTACACGCGACCTCAAGTTGTGTATCAATTTACACACCCAAACCGTCCACTTTTAGCTAAAAAAGCTACTTTTTAAGCTAAAAAGGAGCAAAATGGGCCTATAATGCCCCTTTTCGGCTTCTGGCACAATATTCCCATTA
>CBFHZL010000063.1:0-8048 GCA_965660325.1 uncultured Acidiluteibacter sp. | reverse complement strand
ATGTAAGCGAAACCAAAAAATAGAGAACGATATGAATGATTTGAACTGGAAAGGAAATTGGAATCAATTAAAAGGAAAATTGCAACAACAGTACGGTGAATTAACCGAAGACGATTTATCCTTTGTGGAAGGAAAAGAAAATGAATTACTCGGACGGATTCAAAACCGATTAGGTAAAGAAAAAGAAGAACTAATGAGTGAATTCAAAGAGATGATCAAAGATATCTAATTTCTAATTCCACACATTAATTCATTATTAAATTAAAATAGTAAATACACACATGCAGACAGAGCAAAGTACAATACAATTAAACACAGGAATTGAACGAGAAGAAAGATCACTAATATGCAATGGCTTGAGCAAAGTACTAGCAGATAGCTATTACCTCATGCTAAAGACGCATAACTACCACTGGAATGTTAAAGGGTTAAATTTTCGTCAAATCCATTTACTGACAGAAGAACAATACAATGAATTATTTGAGGCGATTGATGAAATTGCTGAACGAATTCGATCATTAGGATTTAATGCTCCAGGTTCAATCAAAGAGTTTGATGAATTAACAAGCATCGAACAAGGAGATGGAACACTGAATGACAAAGAAATGCTGAGTGACTTATTAGCTAGTCACGAAAGCGTAATAAGAACCGCTAGAGAAGCACTACCCGCTGCAGCTGATGCATCTGATGAAGCGACAGTAGACCTACTAACACATCGACTAGATGTGCATGAAAAAACGGCGTGGATGCTTAGAAGCATGTTAGACCATTAATCATGAAAACACACTACGATACATTATCAACTGCATTTAACCAGCTTAAGGAAAGAGGATTTACTGCCGATTTCGAAGCGATACCAGACAAGTTATTGAAAGTGGAAGGTCAAAATAAAACCTTTTCACCTCATGAAGTAACCGTTGAAGAAATACATCGATTTGAAGGAACTAGTAATCCGGCTGATACATCTATATTATATGCTATTAAGGCTGCAGAAACGACAAAAGGAATTTTGCTTGATGCATATGGAGCAGACAGTTCCGCTGAAGTAGCTGAATTTATTAAAGATGTTGAACTTAAAAATTAAAAAGATGAGCCAACAAAATCAAGAACGAGAAATTACAGTTTACCTTGGAGGCAATGATTTTAAGGATACGCAAACCATAGCATATGCAAAATCTGAAGGTTATGCAGTAAATTCAGTTGATGTTCGAAAGGAGAATTTCACAGGTACACAATTGCTTCAATTAGCCGACAAAATGAATATTAAATTATCAGATTTAATTGATCAAAGTAAACCGGCTTATAAAACCTTAACTAATCAGGAAACGTATACTACTGAGGGTTGGATGGAGCTGATCTTGAATAATCCTGAAATAATAAACACACCAATTATACAGCGTGGGAATAAGGTGTTCTTTATCGATACACCCACCGATGCACTAAAAATTAATAAATAATTAAAATTACAAGAATCATGAACGACACAGGAAAAGTATTATTTGCAGCCTTAGTAGGCGCAGCAGCAGGAGCAGTAGCAGGAGTATTATTAGCACCAGCTAGTGGAAAAGAAACACGACAAAAAATAAGCGATAAAGCAGACGAATTAGGCGATAATGTAAAAGACTTTGCAGAACAAAGCAAAGAAAAATACAATGAGTTTAAAGAGGCTGCGAAAGAAAAAGTAAGCGCATAATACAGTGCTTTATTAGGTAGAGTGCAAAAATGCACTCTGCCTTTTTATTTAAAAATTTAATAATGGATCAACGAATTAATGAAATAATAGATGACGCAAAGGAGTACACAGCGCATCAAATAGAACTTGTAAAGTTAGATGCAGCAGAAAAAACTGCTCGCGCTAGTTCCGAGTTACTCACCTATCTTATTTTAGGAGTAATTGGCTTTATATTATTGCTATTTGCTTCGATTGCAGGTGGATTTTTAATGGGTGAAGTATTGAATAGTGTTGCTTATGGATTTCTATCAATAGCAGGATTTTATATGCTTATTCTATTAATACTTATTATAGGTAAAGACCAAGTACTTAAAAAGCCATTTATGAACTTCTCCATTAAAAAAATATTTGAAGATGCTAAATAAAACTACTTCCCCTTCAGCCATCAAGAACTTAGATGACTTGCATAAAGCAAAGCAACACCATCAATTAAAGTTAATTGAAAAAGAAGCCCTTATTCGGGCAAATGTTGCTATTCTTAAAAGTCAATATGAAGATAGTTCGATATTTGGATTATTTAAAACATCACCAGAAGGAAGTTTAAATACAAGTATGTTTAAGCAGGGTTCAGATATTTTGATTGACTTCTTGTTAGGTGGTAAAAGTCCATTATTTCGAATCTTTACAAAAAATCTAGTTTCAATATTATCAAATAATTATAAGGACAAAATTCAAGAATTATCCGATAAGATTATGCGTATATTTAAAGCCATAATTAACCGTTAACACATGAAAAAAGTATCAAATGCCATTAGCAAAACGTATCAGCTAATGGCTATTTTAGTCATTGTCACTTTGGCATTGATCTATGGAAAATCGATTCTTTTACCGTTGATCTTTTCCTTTTTTATCGCATTGGCACTTTATCCTGTAGTTACCTTTATAAAGAGGTTTCTGAAAAATAAAGTGCTTTCTATTTTTGTAGCCTTACTTTTGGTGCTATCTACAGCTAGTTTTGGTATATACTTAGTCTCATCTCAGTTCCAAAGTCTTATTTCAGAGCTTCCGTCATTACAAGATAAATTTCTAATATTTATCAATGGGATAGCAGACTACATCGAAGATAATTTTCATTACACCTCTAAAGAGCAGATCACTTATCTAAGAGATGGTGCTCAAAACTTACTAAAATCAAGCGGCTCTTTCTTTAGTGGAGCAGTTGATACAACTTCTTCCATCTTTAGCTTTCTTACGTTAGTTCCTATTTATGTCTTTTTTATACTCCTATATTCCGATCATTTCAAATTATTCTTTGAGCGAGTAACTCCAGAAGATGCTGAAGACAATTATTTAACCGTAGTTACAAAAATAAGAAGCGTAGTACAAGGATACATTGGAGGAATGGGAGTGGTTATTCTAATCATTGCTGTCCTGAATTGTATTGGATTATTTGCATTAGGAATTAAATACGCTCTTTTCTTTGGAATCTTTTCTGCCATACTGACGATTATTCCATACATTGGAATTGCTATAGGGGCTAGTCTACCTGCGTTATTTGCCTTGGTCACTACAGACTCGTTGTGGTACCCGGCAGGTGTATTGATCATCTATGCCGTGGTACAGTTCCTCGAAGGGAATGTTATTACACCTAAGATTGTAGGAGATAAAGTAAACATTAACCCATTAGCAGCTATTATTGCATTGATTATAGGTGGTAGCATTTGGGGAATCATTGGGATGATATTAGCTATTCCAATGACCGGTATACTACAGATACTGTTATATCGGAAAGAGAAAACCCGTGCTTATGCCATTCTACTACGAGCAGAAATAGATGAAACGCCAACTAAACTAAAAGAGATAGAAGAAGAGCCTAAAAAGTAAGGCTCGTAAAACAACTAATTGTTTTTATCCATGACCACAGAAAACTGATCAGTTGGCAAACTGAAGTTCTCAAATAGTGGCGTCATAAACTCAGCACCGTAATTGTAATAGATAGAAGAAAAGTTATCCGTTCGCTCTTGTAGACCTCCATTAGGAAATAGAGCTTGCTTCAGCGTAGTAATCTTATCAACCAATTCTCGTTGTTTTCGCTTTTCCGCTCTTAGGAGCTTTTTACCGCTCACTTCTAAATCATTGATATACTTAGCTAAGCGAGCTTCCATATGAGGTATTAACGTGACATCTATAGCTGCAGCTTTTTGTTTTAACCCTTCAAAAATTGCTATAATCTGCTGTTGCTCATCACGCAATTCAAAGTCCATAGAAGACTGATCGCTTACTAATTGCTTGGTTAAATCGACCAAAGGTTTAAATAACTGCTCTAAATCTAGGTTTAATTGATGGAATAACTTTGTTTGTTTATCATCTAAAAACGCAGCAGAATTACGTAAAAGTAATCCAGGGAATGGAACTGAGAAGTGTTCGAATACTGACTTTAGCTGAAACCAGTAAGCAAGCTCACCTCCGCCACCGATGTAAGCCAAATTGGGCAAAATTGCTTCTTGATAAAGCGGACGCAGTACCACATTTGGACTAAATTTTTCAGGTTGAGATTCCAACAGTTCAAATAGTTCATCCTTCGTGAAGCGCAATTCAGTATCATTTACAACAAAATCATCACCATCTGCTATAATACGAGCTCTGATACCTTCATCTAAATAAAAAAGGTTAATCTCACGTGGATTAACTTGAATTTTATAGTGTTTGCTTAGTTCCTGATTGGTCTGTTCAATCAAATTAGAAGAAATAGTCTGCAGTAATTCCGCTTTAAAGGCAGGAATCATGGCTTTTTTTAATGCTCTGCGATCACCATCAATAATCACTAAGCCTTCATTCTGAAATAGTTCATGTACCAAAACACGAGTAGCATCAGCCAAATTATCTTGTTTTAGATAGGCGTTCTCAAACAGTTGGCGTAAAAAGGAGGTGTTCTCATTGTAAACAGTCAATAATGAAGAAAACTCCTTATAGACCTGTTCTAGTCCTGTTAACTTAAATCGCCCTACTCCACCTTTCTGCTCCGTTTCCCAGACTAGTTTCTTTCCTTTAAAATTAAAGTGATTCACCTCTTCAAAATCATGATCTTCTGTTGCCATCCAATAAACTGGCACAAAAGAATACTGAGGATAAGCAGCCTTTAGCTGTTTACACAAGTTAATGACGCTGATAATTTTGTAAATGAAATACAACGGTCCTGTGTACAAACAGAGCTGATGGCCAGTGGTAATCGTAAACGTTTTAGCATCTGCTAATAAATCTATATTTTGAAAAACCTCTGGTGCTTTTTTGATTTTTGCAGCAGCATACTGTGCTTTTAAGTCATCAACTAACACAGCCCTATCAACAGGAAACTTCTCTTTGTTTTCAATAATCCGCTTGAAGTTCTCAATCGTTGGATAATCCTTATAAAAGGGATTTATCTTCTCATCTTGAACTAAATAATCATTGATTATTGCTGAAAAGTAACCGGTATTTTTAAATGATAGGGAACTGTACTTCATATAAATTAGGCGATTGGGTCTGCGTATAAATCAAAGTGGTCGGCTTCCCTAACTTTAACATTAACAAAGTCGCCTATTCGCACAAAGTGATCTTTTTTGTGAATCAACACTTCGTTATCGACTTCAGGAGAATCAAACTCGGTTCTGCCGATGAAATAATCCCCTTCTACTCGATCAATTAACACCTTAAATTCTTTGCCAATTTTTTCTTGATTCAATTCAAATGAGATAGCACTTTGCACATCCATGATTCGCTCAGCACGCGCTTCCTTTACCTCTTCAGGTACGTCATCTTCTAATTTGTAAGCATGCGTATTTTCTTCATGCGAATAAGTAAATGCACCCAATCGGTCAAATCTACTTTCTTCTACCCACTTCAACATTTCCTCGAAGTCTTCTTCCGTTTCTCCTGGGTACCCGACAATTAGCGTAGTACGAATAGCTAAACCTGGCACTTCTTTTCTGAACTTTTCAATTAAGGCAGTCGTTTTAGCTTTGGTGGTTCCTCTGCGCATGGATTTCAATACAGAATCACTGATGTGCTGTAACGGAATATCGATGTAGTTGCAGATGTTGTCACGCTCACGTATAACCTCTAAAACATCCTCAGGGAAACCTGTTGGGAATGCATAATGTAATCGAATCCACTCGATGCCTTCCACATCTGATAAATTACGAAGTAATTCTGCTAAGTTTCTTTTCTTGTAAATATCTAAACCGTAGTAAGTCAAATCTTGAGCAATCAAAATCAACTCTTTTACGCCTTGAGCAGCTAGCGACTGTGCATTTTTTACTAATTGCTCAATAGGTGTAGATACGTGTTTTCCACGCATTAATGGTATGGCACAAAATGAACAAGGACGGTCGCAACCTTCTGCTATCTTAAAGTAAGCAAAGTGATTAGGTGTGGTTAATAAACGTTCACCAACTAACTCATGCTTATAGTCTGCTTTTAATGTTTTTAATAGTCGAGGGAGCTCTCTAGTGCCGAAGAAGGAGTCTACTTCAGGCATTTCTTCTTGTAACTCTTCGCGGTACCGCTCAGATAGACAACCTGTAACGTAGACTTTATCTACTCTACCGTCTTTTTTTGCATCTACATAATTGATGATGGTATCGATTGATTCTTGTTTAGCATTATCAATAAACCCACACGTGTTTATGATCACAATCTCTGAATCATCTTGCTTTGCTTCATGCTCCACCTCAAAGTTATTCGCTTTAAGCTGACTCATCATAACCTCGGAATCAAATATATTTTTTGAGCAACCTAATGTAACTACGTTGACCTTATTTTTCTTTAATGTTTTTGTCTTCATGTATGCAATTATAGATTGCAAAATTACAGAAAAAAGAGGTGGTTAAGTGGATTAACAGAGATTGGATTTACGAGACTATTTTTAGGGTTCAGATCGGAATTAATTTCAGATTTAAATGGTTGAAACGAGATATTTCTTAATACCGTTGAGACGCGATAATCCTTAATACCGTTGAGACGCGATAATCCTTAATACCGTTGAGACGCGATATTCCTTAATACCGTTGAGACGCGATATTCCTTAATACCGTTGAGACGCGATGCATCGCGTCTCAACGGCGAAATCTTATGAATCGCGTCTCAACGGGTAAACCTGAATCACCTCTTCTAACCTGATTTAAAAATATTTAGGTATTTTTAATAAAACATCGGTTAAAATGAAACCAAAATTCAAAGGAAAATATAGAATCGAAAGTACTCGGCTTCAGCAGTGGGATTATGGTTGGAATGCCATATATTTTATAACTGCGTGTACCAAAAATAGGGTTCATTCCTTTGGGAATGTAGAGAACGGATTAATGAAGTTATCTGATATTGGTGAAATAGTTCAAAAAGAATGGATAAAAAGTATCGAATTAAGACCTGATATGAATCTAAGAATAGGAGAATTTGTTGTGATGCCGAATCACTTCCATGGAATAATAGAAATTGGAAAAAATGAATATAATAAGTTTCCTGACAAATTGGAAAAGCAAGATGAAGCAGGCATTAAAAATAGATTTGGACCACAGTCGAAAAATCTTGCCTCAATAATGAGAGGCTTCAAGTCTTCAGTTACTATTCAATCTAGAAAAATAGACCCCAACTTTCAGTGGCAACCAAATTACCATGATAGTATTATTAGTGATTTAAATGGCTTTAAGGCTGTAACTCGATATATCAAGAATAACCCTTCGAATTGGAAAGAAGATGATTTTTATTAATTGATAATCCCCCCATACCGTTGCGGCGCGATGCATCGCGCCTCAACTGTAGGAATCAGCTTTCGCGCCTCAACTGTAGGAACCCGCTTTCGCGCCTCAACTGACAGGTCCAATAAAAAAGGCCTGATAATTAATTCTCATTGACGATCAGACCTTTCACTCAATCCAACATATTTTTATCAATCGTTGAATAAACTATCTACAAACAGTTTGCGATTGAACACTTGTAAATGATCAATGCCTTCTCCTACTCCGATGTATTTTACTGGAATTTTAAATTGGTCTGAAATTCCAATAACCACACCGCCTTTAGCAGTTCCATCTAGTTTAGTCAATGCTAAAGCGTTTACTTCTGTTGCTAAAGTAAATTGCTTGGCTTGCTCAAATGCATTTTGTCCTGTGGAAGCATCTAGCACCAATAAAATCTCGTGAGGAGCGTCAGGAACTAGCTTTTGCATCACCCGTTTTATTTTAGTCAACTCATTCATGAGGTTAACTTTATTATGCAAACGTCCTGCTGTGTCAATAATTACTACATCTGCGTCTTGGCTAATTGCTGATTGCAACGCATCAAAGGCAACTGAAGCCGGATCAGCTCCCATTCCTTGTGTTACTACAGGTACATCAACGCG
>CBFHZL010000062.1:7138-15714 GCA_965660325.1 uncultured Acidiluteibacter sp. | reverse complement strand
TATAATTACGATGGTGGCATTTGAATTAAGTGCCTTGTCGTAGTATTTTGGGTGATCTACAAAAACGATATCACCAACCTCTACACGATGAATCTCATTGATTCCTAATACTTCTAAGTTCGCTTCTCCTTTAAAAGGTGCATCAAGTAAATCTGCTATTTTTTGCAGGGTTGATGGTCGTTCTAGTTTCAATATGTTATGATTTTACTCGTTCTACGTAGCTTCCACTACGGGTGTCAATTTTAATTTTATCTCCTTCATTGATAAACAACGGAACATTGATTTCAGTTCCTGTTTCAATGGTTGCTTTTTTGGTAGCATTGGTTGCCGTATCGCCTTTTATTCCTGGCTCAGTATAGGTGATTTCTAACTCAACAAATGCAGGTAGTTCACACTCTAACGCTTTTTCTTCCTCTGCATGAAATACGACCTCTACATCATTGCCTTCTTTTAAAAACTGAGGCGCATTGATTAGTGCTTCTGGTAAAAATGTTTGTTCAAATGTTTCGGTATCCATTAAATGGTATCCGCTATCATCTTTAAACAGGAACTGGTACTTTCTGCGCTCAATTCTTACTGTTTCTACTTTTACTCCCGCATTAAAGGTATTATCAATAACCTTACCTGACGTTAAACTTTTTAGCTTAGTTCTTACAAATGCAGCTCCTTTACCCGGTTTTACATGCTGGAATTCAACAATTGTATATAAATCGTGATTGTATTTGATGCATAAACCGTTTCTGAAATCTGATGTATTTGCCATATCTATTTATTTGAAAATAATGTTACACAAATTTAAGCAATCTGTGTTATTGTTTTATTGCTATTTATACTGATTAATATCTATTTCTTGGGTGCAAAAGAAATGCTCTTCTGCGTGAGCATTCGAGCAAATTATTATCGTTCTTCCTTTAGCTGCTGCTGATATGTTTTCTTGGTACCAATTCACACCCTTCTCATCCATGTTTGAGGTAGGTTCATCCAATAAAAGTACACTGTTTTGTGTGAATAAAGCCAAAGCTAACTTTAACCGTTGCTTCATACCTGAAGAGAATACCTTCACTTGTTTATTCAATGCATCTTGCAGGTAAGCTTTCTCTGCCACAGTTACAACATCTAGTCCACTGATAAATGGCTTAAATTGTTGATTAAACTGCAGTAACTCCCGTAAGGTAAACTCTTCCGGTAGATCCATATATGGAGCTGCAATGCCAATGTGTCGATATGCTTTATCCGGAGGGACAACGTTATCGCTAGCAGAGTATATTACTTCTCCTTCTGAGGGCAATTCACTGGCAGAGATTAACTTTAAAAGGGTACTTTTCCCAGATCCGTTGTGACCAAAAATTACCGTTGGATTTTGCTCGTCTATCTGTGCGTCAACGCCTCTAAAGATCCATTCTTTATTAAAGCGTCTTCCTAAATTTTTGAGCGTTAGCTTCATCTGTTATATCGACAATGGACCTCGAATGATTCCTTTCTCTGAATTTCGAATAAAATCGAGGATAAGTGTTTTTTCTGGAGATTCGGGTGCTTCTAATGAAATGATGTCTAAAGAAGTGGATACATTTTTGCCTTTCACGTAGAGTGTGCGATAAATGTCCTCAATTTGACCAATAGCCTCGTTTGAAAAACCTCTTCTGCGCAAGCCGATAGAATTAACACCAACATAGCTCAACGGCTCTCTCGCTGCTTTTACGAATGGAGGAACATTTTTGCGAACCAACGATCCACCTGCAACAAAACTGTGCGCTCCGATAGAAATAAATTGTTGCACAGCAACAATTCCTTCTAGTATGGCAAAGTCTTCTATTCTCACATGTCCTGCAATGTTAGCCGAATTAGCAAGTATACAATTATTGCCCACTGAAACATCGTGTCCTAAATGCACATAGGCCATTAGTAGACAGTTGTTTCCAACTGTGGTTTTATGTCGGTCAGTAGTACCTTTATTAATGGTCACACACTCTCGTATAATCGTATTGTCTCCGATTTCTACGGTGGTGATTTCACCTTGGTATTTTAAATCTTGAGGAACTGCAGAAATAACGGCACCCGGAAAAATCTGGCAATTTTTTCCAATTCTAGCTCCATCTAAAATAGTGGCATTTGGGCCAACCCAAGTACCATCGCCAATTTCTACATCCGCTGCTATATATGCAAAGGGCTCTACGGTTACGTCTTTCCCGATTTTTGCATCAGGATGTATATAATTTTGGCTCATCTATTATTTTACTTTTACAATTTGTGCCATCAATTCTCCTTCAGTGGCAATTTTATCACCTACATAAGTGGTTCCTTTCATATGGCAAATTCCTCTTCTGATAGGTGATAACAATTCTAATTTGAAAATAAGCGTATCTCCAGGAACGACCTTATTCTTAAACTTTACGTTATCAATTTTCATGAAGTAGGTCAAGTAGTTCTCAGGATCAGGAACTGAATTTAAGACTAAAATTCCACCTGTTTGTGCCATTGCTTCAATTTGCAATACTCCTGGCATTACAGGACTTCCAGGGAAATGTCCTTGAAAGTAATCCTCATTCATCGTTACATTCTTCACACCCACTACATGGTTGTCCGAAAGTTCAATAATCTTATCGACCAACAGAAATGGATATCGGTGAGGCAGCATGTTTTGAATCTGCTCGATATTAAATATCGGTTCTTGATTCACATCATATGCAGGTGGTTTCTTGGTGTCGTCTTTGATTCGCTTTTTTATCAGTTTAGCAAAGTCAGTATTTCCCTTATGACCAGGGCGAGCTGCTAAAATATGTCCTTTAATTGGTCGACCTACTAGGGCTAAATCTCCTACGATGTCTAACAATTTATGTCGTGCTGGCTCATTTTGGAAATGCAAATCTAGGTTGTTTAAAACGCCTGCTTCCTTAATTTCCATCTTTGGCTTACCTAGCATTTCTGCTATTTCATCTATTTTTTCTTGTGGCAAGATTTGATCTACCAATACAATAGCATTGTCTAGGTCGCCACCTTTTATCAATCCATGCTTTGCTAAAACCTCTAATTCTCTAAGGAATACAAACGTTCTACAATTGGCGATTTCAGGTAAAAACTCACCTAAATGATACATGTGTGCATGCTGCGTACCGAGGATTTTTGAGTTGTAATCAACCATTACGGTTAATCGGAACTCATCCTGAGGAACCATTAGCATTTCTGTCCCTTTTTCTTGGTCTTCGAATGCTAAATTTTCAGTTACTACATAATAATCTTTATCAGCTTCTTGGTCAACTACTTCGGCTTTCAATAATGCTTCTACAAAAAGACGTGCACTACCATCCATAATCGGAATTTCTTTCCCGTCTAGCTCGATGATAATGTTATCAATTTGAAGTCCGTAGACTGCAGCTAAGGCATGTTCTGTGGTATATACTCTTGCGCCGTTTTGCTCCAATGTAGTTCCTCTAGAGGTGTCTACAACCAAGTCTACATTTGCATCAATGGTCGGTTGACCATCCAAGTCCACTCGTTTGAATTTATAACCGTGATTTTCAGGAGCCGGTTTAAATGTTAAGGTTACTTTCTCTCCGGTATGAAGTCCTATACCTGATAGGCTTACTTCATTTTTAATGGTCTTTTGTTTATCACTCATAGGTGAGGTATCTATTTTTTCAATTCGGATATCTCCGATTTTAATTGTCTTAAATCAGTATTCATTTGTGGGAGGTTTCTAAACATCACATACGATCGTTTATAGTCTCCTATTGAGAATGCAGGTGATCCCTGCACGATTTCATTGTCTTTTATGTTACTACCAATTCCTGATTGTGCAGCAATTTTTACATTTTCACCAATCGTTAAATGACCCGCAAATCCAACTTGACCGCCAATCATGCAATTCTTGCCAATTTTGGTAGAGCCAGCTACACCCGTTTGTGCAGCAATAACGGTATTTTCGCCAATGTCTACATTGTGTGCAATTTGGATCAAGTTATCTAATTTTACCCCTTTACGAATGACTGTAGAACCTAAAGTGGCTCTATCAATGGAAGTGTTCGCGCCAACTTCGACATGGTCTTCTAGAATAACATTACCGATCTGCGCTACTTTGTTGTATTGGTTTTCAGAATTGGGAGCAAACCCAAATCCGTCTGCACCAATCACAACGCCGGCGTGAATCATACAAGAAGCGCCAATTACACAATCGCTGTAGATTTTTACGTCTGCAAAAATGGTCGTATCAGCTCCGATGGTTACATTATCGCCAATGTAAGAGCCAGGGTAAATTTTTACATTATCGTCGAGTGTCACATTATCACCGATCACTGTGAACGCCCCGATGTATAGATTTTCTCCCAAGGTGGCAGAATCAGCTATAGCAGCCAATTTATCAATACCAACTTTGTTGTTTTTGATTTGGTTGTAAGCTTCTAATAATTTACCAAAACTAGCATACGCATCTTCCACTCGAATTAGCGTGCAACCTTCAGGAAGCGCTTCTTCTGCTTTAAAATCATTCCCAACAATTACAATTGTAGCTGCTGTGGTGTAGATGTATGAAGTGTATTTTGGATTTGCTAAAAAAGACAATGACTTTGGTTGTCCTTCCTCAATTTTAGCAAGTGTATTAACAGTAGCATCGGGGTTTCCTTCTACTGTTCCGCCTAACATTTCGGCTATTTGATGCGCAGAAAATTCCATGGGTCAAAAATAGTAATTATTTAAGGGTTGATTGGATTACAATTTATCGAAGTTATTAACCATGCTTTGTTTAGGGTAACAGAGGTAGTGTTTGGTTACCGATTTTGAAAGCATGGAAATGTTCAATTGGTCCGCTGCTTCAGCAATATCCTTTACTGTTCCATCCTTATATAATAAGTTAATTTTATCATTTTTAGGGTTGTACGCATTGTTTGCGATTTTTCCGCTAAACACTAATGAGTCGCATTCTTCAGCAGTTATTCCTAGTTTTGTTTGCACTTCTTGTTTGATTTGTTCAACCTTTTCTTTGGCAATTGGCTCGTTGGAAAGTTCAATTTTATATAAATGGCGGTTTAGAATGCTTTTACATAATGTCGATAAAATTTTGTCATCGTGCTCCTGCCATGCTTTAATAGATGCTGTAATGTCAAAATCATCTAATGCGGCAAACTGATCTAAGACGCTTGCATCTTCTTCAAATGATTGCTGATCGAAATCGTGGTAAAGGAAAGCGCTAAAAGTGGGTGTAGCAAAAAGTGGCACATTTTTGTGCGCTAGTAATTTAGCTCTTTTTAAGATGTGTACTAATAGTTGCTCAGCCGAAAGCACTGTTTTGTGCAGATACACCTGCCAATACATCAGGCGGCGCGCGATGATGAACTTTTCGATGGAATATATTCCCTTGGCTTCCACACACAAACTATCCTCATTTACATTCAGCATCGATATGATTCGATCGGCAGAAATGACGCCTTCAGAAACTCCGGTGTAAAAACTATCACGTTTGAGGTAATCTAATCGGTCCATATCTAGCTGCGAAGAGACCAGTTGGTGCAAAAACTTTTTGTGGTATTGATTCTTAAATATTTGAATTCCCAAGGTTAATTGACCATCAAACGCTTTGTTCAATCGATCCATAATCAATGCAGAAATGGTCTCGTGGGTAATGTTTTGTACAATACAATACTCCAAAGCATGCGAAAATGGTCCGTGGCCAATATCGTGTAATAAAATAGCGATGGTTACCCCTTTGGCTTCTTCTTCGGTAATCTCATGCCCTTTAGAACGGATGACGTCAATAGCACGCTGCATTAAATGCATGGCGCCCATAGCATGGTGAAATCTCGTGTGTAACGCGCCAGGATACACCAAATGAGTTAGCCCTAATTGATTGATTCTGCGTAAGCGTTGAAAATAAGGGTGTTCTATTAAGTCATAAATTAATTCATGCGGAATAGAGATAAACCCGTAAATTGGGTCATTAAAAATTTTCTTTTTATTCAGTTGGGTTGTTTCCAAGGAGTTTCCTTTTAACTAATTTTATAAAAAATATCTATCTACGAGACAATATATTGTCATATTCTCACTTATATTGATACTTGAAAATTAAAACAAATTATTGAATGGCGAAGATAAAAATTCTTTGGGCAGATGACGAAATAGACTTGCTTAAACCTCACATCATTTTTTTAGAAGACAAAGGTTACGAAGTGACCACCACCACATCTGGTGCAGAAGCACTAGATTTAGTAGACGAGCAGCGCTTCGATTTGGTTTTTTTAGATGAAAATATGCCTGGTATATCTGGCTTGGAAGCATTGAGCCTGATTAAAGGTAAGCATTCATCACTTCCGGTAGTTATGATTACCAAGAGTGAGGAAGAATATATCATGGAAGAAGCCATTGGCTCCAAGATTTCTGATTATTTGATAAAACCAGTTAATCCCAAACAGATTTTATTGACCATCAAAAAGAATTTGGACACCTCTCGTTTGGTGAGTGAGAAAACAACGATTAACTACCAGCAAGAGTTCCGAAACATCGGGATGAGTCTGCACAATAACATGACGTTCGATGAGTGGAAGGACATTTATAAAAAACTAGTTTATTGGGAGCTAGAGCTCGATAAAATTGAGGAAACTGGACTTAACGAAATACTACAAACTCAAAAAGATGAAGCCAGTCATTTGTTTTCTCGATTTATCGAAGAAAATTATATCGATTGGTTACACGATCGAGAAGAGGCGCCGTTGATGTCACCGAATGTGATAAAAGAAAGAGTGGCTCCACATATCGCCGATGACAAATCCACTTTTTTAATTGTAGTGGATAATTTACGATATGATCAATGGGAAATTTTAAAACCCAAGATTCGCGAATATTTTTGGGTAGACGAAGAAGATACCTATTTGAGTATTTTACCAACTACTACGCAATATGCTCGTAATGCATTGTTTGCCGGATTAATGCCTTCGGAGATTGAAAAAATGTATCCAAAATTATGGGTGAACGATGAGGAAGAAGGCGGTAAGAATATGAGTGAAGAAGAGCTGTTGGGACTTAATTTAAAGCGACTAGGAAAGGATACTCGATACAATTATTATAAAGTATTGAACCAAAGTTTTGGTCGTAAAGTGGTGGATGAAATACCCAATATGATGAAGAATAAATTCAATGTGTTGGTGTATAATTTTATCGATATGCTGTCACACGCTCGTACAGATACGAATGTGATCAAAGAGTTGGCAGAAAACGAGTCTGCATATCGTTCATTAACACTTAGCTGGTTTGAGCACTCTTCTTTTATGGAAGCAATAAAAGTATTGGCGAGTAAAAAAGCACAGGTCATTTTAACAACCGATCACGGATCCATCAAAGTGAAAAATCCATCGAAAGTCATTGGCGATAAAAATGTAAATACCAACTTGCGTTACAAACAAGGTAAGAACCTGAGCTACGAATCGAAAGATGTATTTTACATCAAAGAACCAAAAGATGCCTTTTTACCACGTGTAAATATGAGTCAATCGTTTATTTTTGCTAAAAATGATTTGTTTTTCGCTTATCCGAATAACTTCAATCATTATGTACAATATTACAGAGACACCTTTCAGCACGGAGGCATTTCATTAGAAGAAATGATGGTGCCGTTGGTAAAGCTAACCGCAAAAGAATGATAGCAGTAAAGGCTACGTTAGATGATTTGAATGCCGTTTCAGAAGCTATTTTGGCAGCAGCTCTAGAAACGAAAGTCATTTTGTTTTTCGGAGAAATGGGAGCGGGGAAAACCACACTCATCAAAAATATGTGTAAATTGCTGCAGGTGACCGATCAGGTGAGCAGTCCTACTTTTTCTTTGGTTAACGAGTACTATGCTGATGCAGCTAAGTTGCCGGTTTACCATTTTGATTTTTATCGATTAGAAGAAGAGGAAGAAGCCATGGATATGGGATACGAAGAGTATTTTTACAGCGAAGGTTATTGCTTCATAGAATGGCCGGAGAAAATACCCTCTTTGTGGCCGGAAACGTTTGTAAAAGTGTCTATTTCTGCTCATGAGAATGAGCGGGAATATAAGATAGAGACCATAGAGTATGAGTAAAGATTTATTGAAATCGCTAGCCAAATCAGCAGCCGGTTATTTGCCACAAGAAGAAATGCTTGAGGTAAGGAGAAAACAAAGTGATTTGTTTATTGGAATTCCCAAAGAGACCTCATTGCAAGAGCGCAGAGTGCCGATGGTACCTGACGATGTATGCACTTTGGTGAACAATGGACACCAAGTGGTGGTGGAATCCAAAGCTGGAGAAAAATCAAACTTTACGGACCGAGATTACAGCGAGGCAGGAGCTCAAATTGTGCATTCGGCAAAAGAAGTCTTTAAGGCGGATATTATCTTAAAAGTAGAGCCGCTTTCTCATGAAGAGATAGAGTTGATGCAGCAAGGGCAAACCTTGATTTCTGCCATTCAGTTACCTGTGCAACCCAAGAATTTTCTTGAAAAAATGATGGCCAAGAAAGTGACCGCCATCGCTTATGATTATATTAAAGATAGAGAAGGAATTTTTCCGGTGATACGTGCCATGAGTGAAATTGCAGGAAATACTTCCATTTTAATAGCCGCTGAATAT
>CBFHZL010000062.1:0-7128 GCA_965660325.1 uncultured Acidiluteibacter sp. | reverse complement strand
GAGAAGGAATTTTTCCGGTGATACGTGCCATGAGTGAAATTGCAGGAAATACTTCCATTTTAATAGCCGCTGAATATTTGAGCAATGCCAATAAAGGGCAAGGCTTGATGATGGGCGGAATTACTGGAGTAAAACCAACTGAAGTGGTGATAATAGGAGCAGGAACAGTAGCTGAATTTGCTACTCGAGCAGCTTTAGGGTTGGGAGCATCAGTGAAAGTATTTAGCAACAATATTTTTAAGTTGCGCCGATTGCAGAATGATATTGGGCAGCGTATTTACACCTCCAATTTTCAGCAAACTGAATTAAAGAACGCTTTAAAATCTGCAGATGTCGTGATTGGTGCTTTACGTTCAGAGAAGGGGAGAGCCCCAATTGTAATTACGGAGGAAATGGTGGAGAAAATGAAAGAAGGCTCCGTGATTGTAGATGTAAGCATCGACCAAGGTGGCTGCATAGAAACATCATCCGTTACTACTCATTCTAACCCCACCTTTGTAAAGCACGGTGTGATTCATTATTGCGTGCCCAACATTGCTTCAAGGGTAGCGAGAACCGCCTCTCAAGCATTGAGTAATGTATTTACCCCAGTTATTTTAGACATGGGCGAGCAAGGCGGTTTTGAAAACACCATGCGCAACATCTATTCCGTTCGTAATGGCATTTATTTATACAAAGGCATTCTTACGAATCGGTATTTAGCAGAAACCTTTAAGTTGCCTTACAAAGATTTAGATCTCCTTATCGCAGCGTATTGAGTTTGTGAAACAAACTCATCCCGACCCATCGGGATAAAGTGAGACTCCAATCTCGTACCCGAGATTGGTTAGCCGAACTCATCCCGAGTAATCGGGATACGCAAGATGTACCCTATATGATTTTGATTTCACAAACTCACTTTTTTCATTTTCATTTGAAATTTGTGGCTGGATTTTTTAATATATCTGGTTATTTATCAATAGTCTGTGGAATTATTATCTTTTTTCACTTATCTTGTAGTTTGAAAATTTAAATCACATTAATGGTAGTTTTAAATTATCCGTTTTTAAATGACAATACTTGTCCGCCGGGGTGGAAACGACTAATAAACGGTTTTGTTATTGATTTTGAATTATATATTAAAATTATATCTAAAAAGAATTAACAAGTTAAAATATGGATATAGCGCACTTTGTGCGTCATATCCAATTGTTATGGGCAATAACTACAGTATTAATCAAAGTCAAGACTGCTTTAACTTGACCAAAAACGGATAAAGCAAGCTCTCTTAAATTGCTCAAACGGGATAAAAAATTGACCTGAACAATCCTAAAAATAAAGTAAGGCATGAATTTAAAAAATTTTTAACATTATGAAAAAGCTAATTAAAGGAGTATTGTTCCTTGCCATAGTAGGTACTGTATTTGTAGGATGTGAGAAAGAAGAGAATTCATATTCAACTGTGAAAGATGAAAGATTTTCTCCTGACAAAATCGATGCAAATAATAACAAAAGCGGAGGTGATATCACTTATATCTCCGAAGCTAATTTTGAAGAAGAGTTTGAAACTTTTTCAGAAGCATTTTTTTCAGTCTACTCCAATGGCTTAATTGAAATTGAATACTTATCAAATACCGCACAATATGCTTTAACCACCAACGATGTTGGACCAATAGACCCATTTACGAATGAAAGAGTTATTTGTCGTGGTAGTGACCAAGGAACAGTTGTAAACTGTGCACAAAATTATGTTAGATTTTCTATTGAGGGATGCCCAGTAGAGATATCAAACGCAAGTGGTACTTGGGTAGCTTCAACTCAATGCTAAATTAATATACGCTTGACAATCTAGATTGTCAAGCGTATATTTTATAAAAACAATTAATATGAGAGCCTTAATTCTATTGTTATTTTTAATTAAGATTGATTGTATTGCCCAAAAACCAATGAACAAAAAACTTATAGATAGTAAATTAGATTCCATTCTAGTTGAATCTAATCTATTGTATAAATTTTTAAGTTCAGAAATTGAGGCAGACGCGCTAATTGATAAAGAAAAAATTCAAACTGTCAACAGGTTATCCTATCAAAGCGGAGATACATTAAGAGTAATTTACATTAATAAAGAACTAAAATGCATTTATGAAGTGGTATTTGTTGGACACTTTTCAAAACCTATCTATCTCGACAGAAGAGAACGTAGTTTAAATTTTTATGAAGATAGTTTATTCAAAATTAAGGTTATATTAACTTCGAAGCTTGTAAATGACAGTTTGCCAATTGGTTACAACTCTAAAAATATTCTTATACCTGAAGATAATGGATTTAGATTATATAAAATTACGACAACTCAAATTCCAAATATCATTCCGTTCGGTAATGATTTTTTATATAGGTTTGACATAAAAGGTCGTCTTAAGGATAAAACCATTTTTTATAACTTTAAGCCAAAGTCTTATGATTCAAAAACTTTTAAATTAATTTTAGTGTACAATAAAAATATTCCTTTTTTATTTTCAACTGACATAGTAAAGTTTAGATTATACTGTAAAGATATTGATATAAAAGAATTTACAGCATATTCACCTCGAAATAGGATATACTTTACATTCAATAAATTAACAAATAAAATCATAACACATTACTAAATAAAGCCCATAACATTAAATATATTGCATATTGAGTCAGCAGGTTAAGAAAGTTTATTTACTGTTTGATACTCCGTAAAATTCGTAAGTGAATTTTGTAGAAAAGAAAATGTACAAAATCGCTCTGCGATTTTTACTAATTAGTTTTTAGCAAATTGTATCTTTACTAACCTCACTACGCACCATATTTGGGCGTTAGCGAACATTGAAAAGATTGCTATGTTTCAACAAATAAAATTTGAATCTGAGAGACTAATCGCAAAACCATTGTATAGAAAAGACGCTGGTTCACTTTTTGAAATCTATTCTGATCAAGAAGCAATGAAATATAGAGGTAGTGCCCCTATGAAGTGTCTTGAAGACGCCTTTCAAATGATTACTGAACAAGAAAAAAAGGGTTATCAGGGCACAAAAACCCGACTTGGATTATTAGATAAATCAAAGAATAAATTGATTGGAACACTGCTCCTGGTTAATAAGGAAAAACAAACGAATTGTGAAGTTGGGTTTTCATTTGGTAAAAAATATTGGGGTAATGGTTTCGGAAGTGAAACGCTTGAAATGGTTGAACAAACCTTGAAGAGGATAGAAGAAATTGAAAAAATTAATGCTTGGTGCATTAAAGAAAATATTGCATCTGTAAGAATCTTTCAAAAAGCGGGATATATAGAAAAACTACAAAACGATTACCCTAAGAGTTATTTATTTGAGAAAAGATTAAAAAACGACACTACAACAAAACCTAAACTGCATTAAAACGCAGTTTAGCCAACCGTTACTATTAAGCGATGAAAATTATACTACTTCTTTTTGCTAATTTATTTCTTTGGGTAGGCCTTAGTGATCAGTCTGCTAAATCTATAACCGGAAAATGGACATTGTTCTACTTTCATGATTCAACAGCAAATATTAAAAGTTTCAAACCTGCCAATTATTCAGATGGTCAATTATCTTTTAAGTTTATAGACGATGGAGTCAATGGAGAAATGAAAGGAATCACCACTACAAATCAAATAAGAGGACAATATACTTTAGACAACGAAAAAAATGAATTTGAAAACTTTGGTGGAACTAAAATGAAAGAACATGGCTGGGGAAGTAACTTTTGGCAGACAATTAAAAACGCTTCTTCCTATAAAATAAGTAGCGACACCTTGCGAATACGCTATGACACGAATTTCAAAGAAATGGTATTTTACAAAGCAGAAATAAGAAAATAATGATTCTACAATACGCTACATACTGTATTGTGGGCAATTAGTTTGGCGGTTTGTGTTGCTATTTTAAACTCGCAAAATTTGCATATAGATTTCTCAATGATTGATGCCCTGCCTGCGGTAGGCAGGAATTACATTTACCCCTTCGAAGGGGTTTTTGCTCGTTCTTCAAGCGTAAATAGTATCTTTACTCACTACCTAATTCATCCTATAGGGCCAGTAGCAAACATCCACATGACGTTATTAATATTTGTACTAGTTTCATATTTGATTTTTTACTATTTGGATACTAGCTAGAATTTGGCGGTTTAATGATTTGACAAAACAGCGTAAAATTCTCAATTCAATTTTGTTGTTCATTATTCCTGTTCTTTGGGGAGTATTGCTGTTAATTGTGCTTTCACCACAAGAACAAGGAACTTCATCCAGAGAATATCGAGAGAATAAAGGAAAGCATAAATGGAAAAACCAAGAGGATCCTGGAAGATTAACCCCATAAGAGGTAAGTAATATTTTAAATTATGGAAATCAATTACTTTTGAGGACTACATAGAGGTCAAACTAACTACATACGAAACTAACACGGAAAATATTGCCGCATAAAATACCCGACCTGCATCAATAACCATGAAAAAAATCTTAGGAATATCAGCTTTTTATCACGATTCTGCAGCAGCATTAACTGTTGGAGAAAAAATTATTGCAGCAGCACAAGAAGAACGGTTTACACGAATAAAACATACACCAGAATTTCCAATAAACGCCATAAAATACTGTTTAGAAGAGTCGGGACTAAGGATTGATGAATTAGATGCTGTTGTCTTTTATGACAAACCTTTATTAAAATTTGAACGACTATTAGAAACGTATTATGCTTTTGCTCCCAGAGGTCTTGCCTCTTTTTTAAAAGCAATACCTAAATGGCTAAACGAAAAAATGTTTCTAAAAAAACTCATCTACGATGGATTAAAGAAAGTAGAGAAATACGATAAAAGAAATTTGACATTACTTTTTCCTGAACATCACATGTCTCATGCATCAAGTGCTTTTTTTGCTTCCCCCTTCGAGGAGTCAGCCATACTTACTATAGATGGAGTTGGCGAATGGAATACAACAACTATTGGTTTTGGAAGGAATAATACCATTGAAATGAGAAAAGAATTAAACTTTCCTCATTCTGTAGGTTTGCTTTATAGTGCTTTTACTTATTTTCTCGGATTTACCGTTAACTCGGGAGAATATAAACTAATGGGACTAGCACCTTACGGAAATCCTAACGCTGAACAAACAAAAAGATTTGTAACCATTATTAAAGATAATTTAGTTGATATTAAGGACGATGGCTCCATTTGGATGGATCAGAGATATTATAATTATGCTACTGGTCTAAGAATGATTAATGAGAAAAGGTGGTCAAAGCTATTCTCTTTTTCTGCCAGATGTCCTGAGGCTGAAATCGAACAACATCACTGTAATTTAGCATTGGCAATTCAACAAGTAACTGAAGAAATAGTAATAAAAATGGCCAAAGAGGCAAAGTTAGTTACCAATTCTAAAAACCTCTGTCTTGCAGGGGGGGTAGCATTAAATTGTGTGGCTAATGGAAAACTTCTAAAAGAAAAAATATTTGAACATATTTACATACAACCTGCAGCAGGTGATGCAGGTGGGGCTCTTGGAGCAGCAATGGTTGCGAACTATATGTATTTTGATACACCAAGAGCAAGCGGTAGTCTAAATGATAAAATGTGTGGGACTTATCTTGGTCCAGATTTCTCAGATAAAGAAATAGAACTAATGAGTCGTAAGGTAAAGGCTGATTTTAAAAAGTATACTGACTTTAACAAGCTTTCTAACTTCGTAGCTTCTAAAATAGCCACAGGAAATGTCGTAGGGTGGTTTCAAGGTAGAATGGAATTTGGACCCCGGGCATTGGGCAACCGAAGTATTCTTGCAGATGCACGAAATCCTGAGATGCAAAAGAAGCTGAATTTAAAAATAAAATACCGTGAAGGATTTAGACCTTTTGCTCCTTCTGTAATAATTGAAGAGAAGGAAAGTTTCTTTGACATAGAAACAGCTTCACCCTATATGATGTATGTCGCTCCGGTCAAAGAAGAAAGAAGAAATGAATTGCCTGAGAATTATTATGACTTACCGCTTTGGGAACGTTTATATCAAAAGAGGAGTGATGTACAATCCATTACACACCTTGATTTTTCAGCAAGAATACAAACAGTTCAAAAAGAAACAAACTCAAGGTATTGGGAGCTAATAAATGAATTTAAAAATCAAACAAGTTTCGGCCTAGTTGTAAATACTAGTTTTAATGTGCGTGGTGAACCTATTGTTTGTACGCCGCAAGATGCATACCGCTGCTTCATGAGCACTGATATGGATTATCTAGTCATTAATGACTTTGTGTACTGTAAAACAGAGCAACCTGACTGGAATGATAAAGAAAGATGGATAGTTAAATTTGATAAAGATTAGGAAATGAAAACAGAAAACAAGATTTATATTTTCTTTATCGCTGTTGCTTTAGTGTTCTGGAACCCATTAACTTTTTACTTGCTATTTTCAGAAACCCCTTTAATTTCAATACAATTAATTTGGGCTATTTATCTTACTATTTTCTTCATCGGAATTACACTTGTTTGGTTAATCAAAAGAAATAGAGTAAAGCGGAAATTGAAAGATGTAATTTTCATTTTTACAATTCTAGGGATTCTTTATGGAGTTATTACTACCGTAAACGTTGTAATTTCAGAAGATAGTATCGAATCTAAAAAAAACACCTCTGAGCAAGGTATTGTATTCCCAAAAAATCGCACGGTTACCAACAAAACTATTGAGTACGATTACAAGATAGTTACCAATAGCCTAGGATTAAGAGATAAGGAGATAACCATAGATAAGAAAGATAAATATCGAATATTATGTTTTGGAGATTCTTGGACTATGGGGTATGGAGTAAATATTGAAGATAGTTGGCCGAGAAAGCTTCAAGATTATTTGGCAGATAAAGGCCATGGTAATGTGGAGGTAATAAATTGTGGGAGAGGTGGTCAGTATACTACAACTTATTTGGAGTATATGAAAAAGGCAGTACCTCTTTTGAAACCCGATTTAGTTTTGGTTGGCGTTTTACAGTTAGATGATTTATCTCAGCTTTATGAACATAATAATCTATCGAGTAAGGTTGAAACTAGTCCAAAAAACTCTGTAATGGATAAAATATTCTCCAGTTTTAACACTTACTGGGAATATGCTATGGGTACTAT
>CBFHZL010000061.1:0-15765 GCA_965660325.1 uncultured Acidiluteibacter sp. | reverse complement strand
GAAAGCTCATGTATCACTTCCATTGGTCGCTTTGATATTTTGCGAACCATACGATGAGAGAACTTTTCTAGCAATTCAATTTGTGCAGGTGTTAAGTCACCCATTTTAGGTAACAACCAGCTTAATTCAGACTCTTTCGTCTCCTGCAAAGAATGCCAATACGCTTCTAATACTGGTGAAGCCTTTCTGTTATAATACCAACTAGTGAATTTCTGCACTTCATCCTCAACGATCTCAGTAGCCTTTGGTATCTCATCATGACGTTTCAACAGACTCTCAAAAGTCATTTTCTTGATATCGTCCAGATCATACAGCGTTAAACCATCCAAGTTTTTTAAACCAGGGTTGAAGTTTCTAGGTAGACCAAAATCAATTAACAACTTCGGCTCCGACGCCTTAAATGCAAACTGAGCGCGAGTACACTTACTATCAGTCAATGCGGCTTCACTTAAAAGATTAACTTCTCCTTGCGTTCCACCAATTATAATATCCACCTGCCCAACATAACGAAACAGTTGTTTTATTTCTATCGCTTCACCACCCCATTCTTTAGCCATCTCAGAAGCTCTTTCTAAGTTGTGACTAGCAATGTATAATTGCTTCACTTTCGATCGATCCAGTATTGTTGCAACTAAGTTGGCCATATTACCTGTACCAACTACTAACAGTGAACTATCTTCAAGTTCGTAACCGTGTTTTTCGATCAATTCGAAACCAACAGTAGCTAATGAAGCAGAGTGACGACCAATATTCGTTTCTAAACGAGCCCGCTTCCCTGTATGCACTGCATGACGAATCATTTCATCCAGCATAGGGCCAATGGTCTTCATTTTTCTTGCTAGCGAAAGAGCTGTTCTAATCTGTCCAACAATCTGATGCTCTCCGATTGCTTGAGACTCCAAACCTGCGGCAGTAGAAAATAAATTCTTAATGGCAATTTCGGTATCAGGGAGAACAGTTAGGTATTGAGAAAAATTACCAAAACGCTTAAGGTATTCTTCCAAACCATAGTAATTCTCTCCAAAGGCATAAAGTGAAAGTCGGTTACAAGTTGCTATGATAAATACCTCAGAGTAGATTTTCTTTAGATCAGCTAGAGCTTGCATGGTTTGCTCATCATTCAACGCCATTTGCTCCCTAATATCTATGGGTGCAAATCGGTGACTTAACTCTACTCCTACTATCTTTTCCATCTATTGTCTGTTGTAACCGCTTAAAATGGTGGGTGCAAATTTAACCATAAGTTAATAGATATAACAAAGAATAAACGAATAATAATGAAATAAAGTTTTCTATTTTCTGTGAATTTTTAGACCGATTTTTCTATGCAAAAAACAGGGCTATTTTCATCGAATTGTTAATAAAAAAATGCAAGAATTTTCTGAACATTAAGCAGCATAAAGCACGCGATATAAAAAACAGAATGTTAATAAAAGTAAACGAAGATGCGCCAAATTTGTTAGATGAGATTGTACCTTGCAAAGGAAAATAAAGTAACCCGCCATTAGTTACACAATTTAAAACAACTCATTGACATGAAAGACATTGCCAAAAAAACGACCACCAACTCTAAAACAGCAGTAGACAATTCTACCACAGTAAAAAACGAGAAAAGAAAGACCTTCACTTATGAAGAGGCTGTAGCAGGAGCCTCTGAATATTTTAAAGGAGATGACCTTGCTGCCAATGTTTGGGTAAACAAATATGCACTCAAAGATTCTGCAGGAAATATCTATGAATGTACACCCGATCACATGCACCAAAGAATGGCAAGTGAAATTGCACGAATAGAGGCTCGATATGCGAATTCATATTCTTATGATGAAGTATACGATGTATTAAAAGACTTTAAGTACATCGTTCCACAAGGCGGCCCTATGACTGGTATTGGTAACGATCACCAAGTAGCTTCATTATCAAACTGTTTTGTGATTGGCAATAAAGGTGTAGCGGATTCATATGGCGGTGTGATGAAAATTGATGAGGAGCAAGTACAGTTGATGAAAAGACGAGGCGGAGTTGGTCACGACTTATCTCACATACGTCCTAAAGGAAGTCCGGTAATGAATAGTGCACTAACATCCACAGGTATCGTACCATTTATGGAGCGCTACTCTAACTCTACAAGAGAAGTAGCACAAGACGGAAGAAGAGGTGCCTTAATGTTATCTGTATCTGTAAAGCACCCGGATGCTGAAGGGTTCATCGATGCAAAGATGGATGGAACGAAAGTTACAGGAGCGAATGTTTCTGTTAAAATAGATGATGAATTTATGAAGGCGGTAAAAGGCAACACTTCATATGAACAACAATATCCTGTAGATGCCAAATCACCTACTTTTACGAAGGAAACAAATGCTCCGAAATTATGGGATAAGATTATCCATAACGCATGGAAGTCTGCCGAACCAGGTATTTTATTCTGGGATACTGTTATTAACGAATCGATTCCTGACTGCTACGCAGATTTAGGTTTCAAAACAGTTTCGACAAACCCTTGTGGAGAAATTCCACTTTGTCCTTACGATAGTTGTCGTTTATTAGCAATCAACCTATTGAGTTATGTAGAGAACCCATTTACACCAGAAGCTAAATTTGACATGCCTTTATTTAAAAAGCATACCCAAATGGCTCAGCGTATCATGGATGATATCGTTGATTTAGAGATGGAGAAGATTGATGCTATCATCGATAAGATTGAGAAGGATCCTGAGGTGTTAGAAGTGAAACAAACTGAGTTAACCTTATGGAGCAAAATTAAAGCGAAATGCCAAGAAGGTAGAAGAACCGGTGTTGGTATTACAGCAGAAGGAGATATGCTAGCTGCATTAGGATTAAGATATGGAACAGATGAAGCACTTAATTTCTCTGTAAAAGTTCATAAAAATTTAGCCTTAGCTGCATACCGATCTTCTGTAGACATGGCTAGAGATAGAGGTTCTTTCCCGATTTACGATTCAATTCGTGAGGAGAAAAACCCAATGATTAACCGATTGAAAGATGCAGATCCTGCTTTATATGAGGATATGGTAAAATACGGACGACGTAATATTGCCCTATTGACGATTGCTCCAACGGGTACTACGTCTATCATGACACAAACCACTTCTGGTATAGAGCCAGTATTTATGGTTTCTTATAAGAGAAGAAAGAAAGTAAACCCAAATGATAAAAATAGCCGTGTTGACTTTATTGACGAAGTAGGTGATGCTTGGGAAGAGTACAATGTATTCCACCACAACTTCAAAACGTGGTTAGAAATCAATGGATATAACCTCGACGAAGTAGCAGCAATGCCACAAGAAGATTTGAATAAAATCATCGAGAAGAGTCCTTACTACAAAGCTACTGCAAATGATGTAGATTGGGTAAACAAAGTAAAAATGCAAGGAGCTGTTCAGAAATGGATTGACCACTCAATATCAGTTACGGTAAATGTACCAAACGACTGTACAGAAGAAATGGTAAGTAAAATTTACTTGACAGGATGGGAGTCTGGTTGTAAAGGGATTACTGTTTACAGAGATGGATCTAGAAGTGGTGTATTAATTTCTAACGATGAGAAAAAAGAGGACAACACTCCAGTATCATTTGCAGAAACTCAAGCGCCAAAACGTCCAAAATCATTAGAAGCAGAAATTGTTAAATTCAACAACAATGCAGAAAAGTGGATTGCTATCATCGGATTATACGAAGGAAGACCTTATGAGATTTTCACGGGTAGAGCTGAGGATTCGTTCTCTATTCTTTCTCACGTAGAAAAAGGTTGGGTTATCAGAAGTAAAACTGAAGATGGAAGTGCTCGTTATGACTTTCAATACGAAGATAAAGATGGTTATAAAACAACCATCGAAGGGCTATCTAGAACATTTAACCAAGAGTACTGGAACTATGCCAAATTAATTTCAGGAGTATTGCGTCATGGTATGCCAATTCCTTTTGTGGTGGATATGGTTTCAAACTTACACTTAAGTGAAGAAAGCCTAAATACCTGGAAAAATGGTGTGGTAAGAGCACTTAAAAAATATGTTGCCGATGGCACAAAGGTATCTGGCCAAGCTTGTCCAGGGTGTAACGAGGAAGAAGGTCTTGTTTTTAAAGAAGGCTGTATTACTTGTGAAAGCTGTGGATACAGTAAGTGCGGATAATTTTTTCTATTGTATTGGTTCGTTACCGATTGCTTACACAATTGACAAACTAATCAATACGCACCAACTTTACTTGAAATAGTAAATTGGTATTACTACTTTTTAAAAAGCCTTTTCGAATGACTACTCGGAAAGGCTTTTTTTTGTTCAAGTAGTCCTCAGTTAGCAATGTAACGTTGCAAGAATGATTGATCGATCTCATTTGAAAAGTTATCGTTTTACCAAAACTTTAATCATCTTTGCGTTATGCGAATTTTAAAAATAGCCACCGCAGTTGCCGCAATTGCCCTTTTCTGTTTGAGTAGTTGTAATACCACCAATGGACTACAAAAACGAATGAAAAATAAAACGAAGAGAAAATGTGATTGCCCAGGGTGGTCGTTGGAAAAATCTGAACACCCTAGCACTTATTTTAATCGAATTTAAAAGAGGAATTCCCCTAAAAACCCTAATTTAGCTATTTAGAATCAATCTAAATAAATGAGTAAAACGATTCAACTATCAGAAGCCCAAATTGGAGACATCGTCACCATAGAGTCTATTCATAATGAATCACTTTCGGTACAATTACTATGTATGGGATGTATGGAAGGGGAAGAAGTATTGGTAGAACAGATAGCACCTCTTGGTGATCCTATGATGATCAGTATTGATGGAGCATTGTTAAGCTTACGCAAGAACGATGCAAAGGAGATCGTCGTTTCATTTCAAAAATAGCACTGTGGAGAAAGGGAAGCAATTAAAAGAAACGATTCAGCTATTACTAGTGGGTAATCCTAATGCAGGAAAATCAACTGTTTTTAACGAACTAACAGGGCTTAACCAACAGGTAGGGAATTTCCCCGGAGTAACGGTAGAAAAAAAGACAGGAAACATTTCTTTAACTCCTACTTTAAAAGCACATGTAATTGATCTTCCTGGCACCTATAGCCTAAGCCCACGTTCAGAAGATGAACGTGTTACTTTTGATTATCTCAGTTCTGATAAGAGCAATGGCAAAAGAGAAATCATTGTAGTTGTAGCCGACGCTAGCAACCTCAGAAGAAGTTTATTGCTTTGCTCACAATTAATGGATTTAGATAAGTCCGTGATTCTTGGATTAAACATGATGGATGTGGTAGAGCAAAACCAACAATCTATTAATGTAAAGGAATTATCCAAAGCGCTAAACTTACCTATCATTCCGATGAATGCAAGGATTGGAAAAGGTATAAAAGAGCTAAAACAAGCCATCATTGACTTTAAAGAAGAAAAGCGCCCACCGTTTATCTCAGTGCTTGATGGAGAAAAAGATGTAGATAATGCACTTCGCAGAAATCGACGCATCAAAGAAATATTAAAAGCAACAATTACTGCAAAAGGAGAGAAAAAGGCTAGTAAGTTAACACGAAAGATAGATCAAATACTGACTCACCGCATAGGAGGTTACTTTATCTTCCTATCGATACTCTTCTTAATCTTTCAGGCCGTATTCTCATGGTCTGAATACCCAATGACCATGATTGAAGAGGGTTTTCTGTACTTCGGAAGCTGGGCTTCAGAGGTGCTACCCGAAAGTGTTTTGACCGATTTACTAGTAGATGGAGTAATAGCTGGCTTAGGAGGAATAATTATTTTTATTCCACAAATTGCAGCATTATTTGCCTTTATAGCCATTCTAGAAGATACTGGTTATCTATCACGTATTAGTTTTATGATGGATGGCCTACTGAAAAGGTTTGGGTTAAATGGTCGATCCATTATTCCACTATTAAGTGGAGCCGCATGCGCCGTGCCAGCAATAATGAGTGCACGAACAATTAGCAATAAGAAAGAGCGACTACTTACCATTTTTATTACTCCATTAATTAGCTGTTCTGCACGGATTCCGGTCTATACTTTATTGATTGCTTTGGTTATTCCAACAGAGGCTAAAATTGGCATATTTAACCTTCAAGGTATTGTGATGATGGCATTATACCTATTGGGGTTTATTGCTGCAATAGGCACCTCATGGGTGATGAAAACGTTTATCAAAACCAACGAATCGAGTCACTTCATCATGGAAATGCCGATTTACAGAGCTCCAAGATGGAAAAATGTAGGGTTAACCATTGTCAACAAGGTAAAAGTGTTCCTTTTTGAAGCAGGTAAGATCATCATTGCCATTTCTATCATTCTATGGGTAATGTCATCATATGGGCCGGGCGACTCCTTCGAACGCATTGAAAAGAAGTATGAAAAAGGACTTCTTGAGCCCAATATCAACAATGAAACAATGGCCGAGCAACTGGCGAGCGAAAAGCTGCAAGCAAGCTATGCAGGTCAACTTGGTAAATTTATAGAACCCGCTATTCGTCCTTTAGGATTTGATTGGAAGATTGGTATTTCTATTATTACATCCTTTGCTGCACGTGAAGTATTTGTGGGAACTATGGCTACTATATATTCCGTCGGAGATGCTGACAATACAACATCTCTAAAAGAGAAAATGCAAAATGCTAAAGACCCAAGAACTGGCGAAAAGGTATATACCAGGGCAACCGGTTATTCTTTACTTATTTTTTATGCATTTGCTTTACAATGTATGGCTACGGTAGCCATCGTAGCTAAAGAAACCAACTCTTGGAAATGGGCCATTATACAAGTAGTCTACATGGGGGGATTAGCCTATCTAGCAAGCTTCTTAACCTATCAATACTTTAGTTAATGGTTAAACAGTCAGCTGTTGAAGTATTAAAAAAATACTTACCTGAATCATCCATAGCTCCCTGTATCGATTGGATGAATGAATTTCGGTTACAACTTACCATAAAGAAATCAAGGGCGACTAAACTCGGCGATTTTAGGCCTGCTCACCAAGGCAAACCTGCTCGAATATCGGTAAACGGTGATTTGAATCAGTATGCTTTCCTAATTACTTTAGTGCATGAAATCGCTCATGGAGTTTGCTGGGATAAATACCAACAAAAGGTGTTGCCACATGGTCAAGAATGGAAGCAAATTTATAGCAGCTACTTATCGCAATTTGTAGGAAACAACACTTTCCCTTCAGAGCTCGAACCAATAATCGTTGAACACATTAATCGCCCGAAAGCTTCAAGCTGCAGTGACACCAACTTATTAAAAGCATTAAAGCAATACGACGAAAACCCTGTAACTCATTTGGAGGAATTACCTGAGAATACAGTATTTCAGTTGTCGACAGGTCGGGTATTTCAAAAGAAAGAAAAAAAGCGAAAGCGCTACATCTGTATAGAGCTAGCGACGGAAAAAAGATACTTGGTAAATGGAATAGCTGAAGTTACCCCGATACCCGATCATCAGAAAGATTAGTTTCGGTAATATATTCAAAACTACTTTTTGCAACCATCAACTATTCGTAATTTAGGCCTCTATTAGACGAACAGGATGAATAAAGATAACTACTGCGTGATAATGGCAGGCGGCATTGGAAGTCGCTTTTGGCCGATGAGTCGCACCTCTTACCCCAAGCAATTTATTGATATTTTAGGAACAGGCCGAACGCTGATCCAACAGACCTATGATCGGCTGCAACGAATAGCTCCGAAAGAGAATATCTTTGTGGTAACCAATGAGGATTACCGCGACCTTGTATTGGATCAATGTGAAGGGATGAGTGAAGCTCAGGTATTGTGCGAACCAAGCAGAAGAAACACTGCTCCATGTGTGGCTTATGCGAGTTATAAAATAAAATCACTCAACGCAGATGCAAAAATTGTTGTTGCTCCTGCTGATCACCTTATTTTAAAAGAGGATAAGTTTATCGAAAACATCAATACTGCATTAAACTATGTAGAAAACAACAATGCACTATTGACTTTAGGAATAGAGCCGAGTAGACCTGACACAGGCTATGGCTACATTCAATTTGACAGTTCCGATAAAAACAGTAGAGTAAAAAAAGTAAAGACATTCACAGAGAAGCCAAACATCGAGCTTGCAAAGCAATTTGTAGAAAGTGGCGAATTTAGCTGGAATTCAGGCATGTTTATTTGGACAGCCAAAGATATTATTACCGCCTTCAAAAATCATATGCCCGAACTAAGTGGGTATTTTGAGGATGGATACAGCAAACTAAATACATTAGAAGAAGAGCAATTCATAAAGGATACCTATGCTGTCTGCAAAAGCATTTCTATCGATTATGGAATAATGGAAAAAGCTCCGAATGTATTTGTTCTTTCCGCAGACATTGGGTGGTCAGACCTTGGAACATGGGGGTCTATTTATAACCACTTAAGGCACGATGAAAACTTAAATGCTACAATTGGTAAAAATGTTATGCTTTATGACAGCCACAACTGTATCGTAAGTATGCCAAAGGAAAAACTAGTCGTCCTTCAAGGCCTTGATGGATATATCGTTGTCGAGTCGAATGACACCTTATTGGTTTGTAAAAAAGAAGATGAGCAGAAAATAAAAGAGTTTGTAACGGACATTAAGATTGATAAAGGCGATAAGTTCGTTTAGGCTTTGCTGATGCAAATCCTTGTTAATGGTAATTATTAATTGCTCTTGCCAGCCGACAAACGCACTTTTATTTTTCTAATAACAAGTCTGAACTAAGGCTAGAAACAGCCATTTCAGAAATGACAAATCACTTCACTTCTATCTTATAAATCTGCCCTTTGCTACCTAACAAATAACCAATCTTAGAATCATTTGCAAATTGAATAGTATTTAGATTTATATCGTTCACTTTTTTCCAATTTTTGCCACCGTCAGCGCTAATATCCATACCATTTGTGCCTATTGCAATGAACAAATCAGCAGGCGAACAGTAAGTCACACATGATCGATAACCGGTTAGTGGTGTTTCAGGATTCTGCCATGTTAACCCGCCGTCCATAGTGTAGATAGAGTTTTCTACCATACTTGTATCTGGCAGAGTGTAGTCACCACCAACTGCTACACCAATCGAATTATCTTTAAAATCTATAGAGTATATCCCTCGAGTAGATGCACCCTGAAAAATAGGAGTCTCCATCGCTATCCATGTTTTATAAGGGTGTTCTGATACTAACATTCGTCCTTTAGGGCCTCCCAAGCCAATAAAAGCCCTTTTGCTAGGCGTGAAAGCTATACAAGAGCCACTAGCTGCAAAACCAGCCTCTCCTTCCAAAGCCGGAATCAAGTTCTCCGGTGGAGGAGTAATCCATCGTTTACCTGCTATTCCAGAAACTAAAATAAAGTGCTTACCGTTTACTGGGTCACTGTAAGTCAAACCGAATTGATCATCTACAAATTCTACTGCATCAAAAAATAGTCCGGGCGCAGGAAAATTAAATACTTTATTCCATCCCATTCCACCATTTTCAGTTCGGTAAAGCTTTCCTCCATCACCAGAGTTCATTAGAATAGCAGAATCTGCATCAAATGCATATATATCTCTATAATCCAGTATTTCTCCTTCATAAGGCGTTTTGGTAAAATTAAAAGTCTTACCTCCATCTATCGTTTTTATGATGGTTCCATTTGCTCCACTGAACCAAGCAATCTGGTCGTCTACCACTGAAATGCCCCGTAAACTTTCATTAGTAGGACTCTTCAAATCAGTAATTTTCATCTGATTGTCTTCCTAGATTATAATTTCAGACGCTTGACTTGTCATCGAATTTACTTGATCTTCATTCCCCGAATTAGAACAAGAAAAAAGCAGTAGGACGCTAATATAGAACAGTACATTTTTCATGATATAAAAGTAGTAAAAGCAGTTTATTAAACTAAAAAAACCTGCTGAAGCAAGCATCAGCAGGTTTTAAAATTAAACTAATTGTATCTTATAATGATCCAATCATATCTTCGGGTCGCACCCATTGGTCAAACTGCTCAGCAGTTAAGTATCCCAAGTTGATCGCTTCTTCCTTCAAAGTAGTTCCATTCTCATGGGCTGTTTTTGCTATTTTAGACGCTTTATCATATCCAATGTGCGTATTAAGCGCCGTTACCAGCATCAATGAGTTATTCAAGTTTCTAGTAATGTTAGCATGATTTGGCTCAATACCAACAGCACAGTTAACATCGAAAGATACACATGCATCACCTAACAAACGAGCTGACTCCAAAAGGTTTTTTGCCATCATTGGCTTAAACACATTTAGTTGAAAATGACCGTTCATTCCACCTGTAGTTACAGCAACATCATTTCCTACAACTTGAGCACAAACCATTGTTAGTGCCTCGCATTGCGTAGGGTTTACCTTACCGGGCATAATGGAAGAGCCTGGCTCGTTTGCAGGAATATTAATCTCACCAATTCCGCACCGAGGTCCTGACGCCAATAAACGGACATCATTTCCAATTTTCATCAAACTCACAGCCAATTGTTTCAGCGCTCCATGGGTTTCCACGAGTGCATCATGAGCCGCTAGTGCTTCAAATTTATTTTCAGCAGAAATAAAAGGTAAGCCACTAAACTCTGCAATCTTCTTTGCTACAAGCTCCGAGTATCCCTTTGGAGTATTGATACCTGTACCAACAGCAGTTCCACCTAGTGCTAATTCAGCTAAGTGAGGTAATGTATTTTTCAAGGCTTTTAATCCATGATCCAATTGAGATACGAAACCTGAAAACTCTTGACCAACAGTTAATGGAGTAGCATCCATTAGGTGGGTTCGCCCTATCTTAACTACATCTTTAAAATCTGCAGCAATCTTTGCCAACGTATTTCTCAATTGCTCCACACCTGGAATAGTTGTTTCTACCACCATTTTATAAGATGCGATGTGCATTCCTGTAGGGAAGGTATCGTTAGATGATTGCGACTTATTCACATCATCATTGGGATGAATCATAGTTTTACCCTCACCTAGCTTATTTCCTGCAATCACATGCGCTCTATTAGCGATTACCTCATTGGTATTCATATTCGATTGAGTTCCAGATCCAGTCTGCCATACAACTAACGGAAATTGATCATCTAACTGTCCGTCTAATATTTCATCACACACCTTTGAAATTAAATCTCTTTTTTCTTCATTCAAAACGCCTAACTCGCAGTTCGTGTGTGCTGCCGCCTTTTTCAAGTAAGCAAATCCACGAACGATCTCTATTGGCATGGTTTGTTTTGAATCGCCAATTTTAAAATTGTTACGAGATCGCTCGGTTTGTGCACCCCAATATTTATCGGCCTGCACTTTTACATCACCCATGGTGTCTTTCTCTATTCGATAATCCATTTTTTAATGTATTTTTTATGATTTGAAGATTACTATTCTTAAATATTGATTAAATTTGTCTCCACAAAAGAAATCAAATTATGTTTACAGGAGGATTTTTACTTTTCTTAGCCATTTTCGGACTTGCATTTTGGGTATTGTTGTTTTTATCGGCATTTGCTCTTCCTTACGCAATTACAATGTATGTAATTGAAAAATTAAAAGGAAAAAAAGCTGAATAAGCTTTTAACCTAGCAATTCGTTTACATTTTCAGGAGGTCTTCCAATAACCGCCCTATTTCCGCTTACCACTATTGGTCGTTCGATTAATTTCGGATACTCCAGCATAATCGTTATCCACTCATCTTCCGTAAAGTTTGAGTTTTTAAACTTTTCCTTATAAACTGCTTCTCCTTTTCTTAGTATTTGAGAAGGCTTCAAGTTCAGTTTAGATAATATCATTTCTAATTCCTTCCGAGTTGGAACTTTCTTAAGGTATTCCACAATTTCTACATCAACTCCTGCACTTTTAATCAATGCAAGTGTTTCTCTACTTTTGGTACACCTTGGATTATGGTATATTTTCATAATTCTATTACTTTCCGCCACCATACTCCATCAAATAAGCTTTAATAAATGGATCTAAATCCCCGTTCATTACGTTATCTACATTTGATGTTTCGTGTGATGTTCTTACGTCTTTAACTAATTTATAAGGATGCATGACATAGTTCCGTATCTGCGATCCCCATTCAATTTTCTTCTTCTCCGATTCAATTTCAGCGCGCTTCTCCAGCTTTTTGCGCATCTCAATCTCGTACAATTGAGACTTTAGTAATTGCATGGCCTTTTCTTTGTTACCCAATTGAGAACGGGTTTCTGTATTGTCGATTACAATCCCGGATGGTTTGTGATGTAGCCGCACTCCAGTTTCCACCTTATTTACATTTTGACCACCTGCTCCACCTGATCGGAAAGTATCCCATGTGATGTCGGCGGGGTTAATTGTAATCTCAATAGAATCATCTACCAAAGGATAAACATATACAGAAACAAAAGAAGTGTGTCGCTTTGCATTACTATCGAAAGGTGAAATCCGCACCAAACGGTGAACGCCATTCTCTCCTTTTAAATAGCCGTAGGCAAACTCACCGTCTATTTCCAAAGTAACCGTTTTTACGCCTGCCACATCACCTTCTTGATAATCCAGCTCTTTTACTTTGCACTGGTGTTTTTCTGCCCACTGCAGATACATTCGCATAAGCATTGATGCCCAATCACAACTCTCAGTACCTCCGGCACCTGCGGTAATCTGAATAACAGCACTAAGCGTATCCTCTTCCTCGCTAAGCATCTTCTTAAATTCTAACTCCTCAACTGCTTCAAATGCATTAGAATAGGCAGACTCTACGTCTTGCTCACTTCCTTCCCCTTCTTTAAAAAATTCATAGATCACCTGTAAATCGTCAACGGCAGCTTTCATTGCGGCATAACCATCTGTCCATACTTTTTGATCACGAACTTGTTTTAAGAATTTTTCGGCAGCTTTAGGATCGTCCCAAAACTCTGGCAATTGCGTGCGCTGCTCATCCTCAGCAATCTGAATTAACTTATCATCGATGTCAAAGATACCCCCTTAGCGCTTCCACGCGCCCAACTAGTTCTTTGATGTTGTCTTGAGTGACCATATTGCTTTCTTTTTAGGAGATCAAAATTAAGCCAATTGTGGCAATTTTATTGTTTAATTTGTTGTTATTTTAGCAAGGAATTCAACCTGAAAAGAAGCGAATGCCAACCCCCGAAGAACGACGTGAGTTAAGACGAATAAGACGCGAGCTGGTGAAAGCGCATTACAAGACGAACCCTCCTACACCTCCAAAAGAAACCAAAGACAATATGGGCAATGTTCATGTAGTAATGACACTAGCTTTCTTTATTGGCCTATTCTTGCTCGTAAACTTTGCCAGTGAAACGGTTATTAGCATCTGGGGAATCACTAAAGTTGTTGTTGGCATATTTGCAATTTCGCTGTTGGTTCCAATCAAATGGTATCGTAAAAAACTAACCATGAGCATTTATGAATTCTTCTTGATTAGCTTATTGGGTTATGCTCCACTTTTTGGAGGTCTCTTCTTTTTTACCAATCACATCGGAAGTGATAACTTTCACGTGGAAACATACAACATCGAATCCATTGAAATGAGTCGGTATTTTTCTACCATCCATTTAGAAAACGACACTTTAGAAGAGTACGCCATCCTCACCGCTTTCGACTCTCGTGACTCAGCCTATTACAAAGGCAGGAGCACAGCTCGGTATGAGTTTAAAGACGGCTTATGGGGTCTGAAAATTGTGTTGGACAAAAGGGCTATCCCTTAAACAATTGATCCAATAACTGCATAATTAAATCACTTTCATACCCTTTCTGAGCGGCAGTTCGATACAAAGCACCTTTTAATTCAAAACGTTCTTGATTACTCAAATGGTCTATTTCCTCAGGCATTTTTTTTGCCAATATATGAGCTAAAGCTTCACGATACGCTGTGTCATCTATTTGTAGAAAAGCCGTCTTCATTAAATCCGTAGATATTTTGTGCATTTTCAAACCTTGACGGATCTTGATTTTCCCCCATCGCTTTACATTAAATTTTCCGCGAGTATAGGCCATCGCAAATCGCTCGTTAGAAACAAATCGATCAGCAATGAGTCGGTCAAGTGTTTTATCAATCACCTCTTGGTTAGCTCCCCACTCTCTAATTTTTCGTTCCATTTCTGCTTCACTTCGCTCACGATACAAGCAAAATTTTTGTGCCTTTGCTAAAACTTTTTCGGGAGTTAATGGGTTTTGAAATCGATTCATCTAATGGGTAATGGTAACTTTGCTCGAAATTAACTGAATTCGGCGAAATTCCTGAGTTTACAGCGATAAAATGAGAAATAAAAAAGCACTTTATACCCTTCTAACAGCAAATGCAATTTCTCAGTTTGCCCAAGGAATTAGCATGTTGGCTATACCGTGGTACTTTGCCAAGCAATTGGGCGAGGCCTCTTTTTTTGCGACCTTTTATTCCATCGCCACTTTTGCTACGCTATTTTGGGGATTATATGCAGGTACATTAATAGATAAGTTTCCTCGAAAGAACATCTTTTTAGGTTTGTGTATCGTTAGTTTCTCTGTGTTGGCTTTCGTATCAGGATATGGATTCTACGCAGGCACCGTACCAATGACTTTAGTCGCGCTTGTTTTTTGTTTTACCATTTTCAATTACAACATCCACTACCCTACCTTATATGCGTTTGGACAAGAAATAACTGAAAAGGAGAATTACGGTAAAACCAATTCACTCCTAGAAGTGATCGGACAGACTACTAACGTGTTATCAGGCGCAATGGCAATTGTTCTAATTGAAGGACTAGACACAAACCTTGGGGGCGTCCATTTACATATAGAAGCATGGAGCATACAACAGATTTTTGCATTGGACGCAAGCACCTACTTGGTGGCAATGGTATTAATTAAAAGCATTAAATACGTTCCTACTGTCAAGAAAGTAGCTATATCGAAAGAAAATGCATGGATACGACTTAAAGAGGGAGTGCAGTTTTTAAAAGCAAATCCTTTGATCTTCCATTTTGGGAATGCCTCTTACACGGTCTTTATATTTGTATTGATCTCTACGCATTTATTATGGCCAATGTACATCGATCAGCATTTGCAGGTAGAAGGCGATATTTATGCCTCCACAAAAGTGCTATATGCTTTGGGAGCGGTATTATCTGGATTCTTTGTCACTAAACTGCTCAAAAAAATCAATACCGTGGTGGCCGTAATCTTGCTAATGTCAGTTGCGGCAACTGCATTCACTTTACTTTCTGTCAGTAAAGAAGTTTGGATATTATTAAGCTTAGGGATATTCTTTGGAATGAGTAATGCAGGAGTTCGAATACTTAGAGTGACGTATCTATTTAACCACATTCCGAACCATGTAATTGGTCGTTCAAACAGTGTTTTTCAAAGCATCAACATTTTTCTAAGATCCGCCTTTATTGGATTATTTTCTATGGCTTTTTTTAGCGTAGATGCTAACATCACATGGGCGTTTGGAATCGCAGCAGCTGCTACTGTACTTTCCATTTTGCCATTGATGATTTATTATAAACGATTGGTAGGGAGAAAGATTACTACTTCAAACTAATTTCTTCGCTATTTGCATCTTGGAAACGGTACTCTAAAAACTCATATGCATCAGATGCATGAATCTTTACCCACTTTTTGTATTTCATAAACCATTTTCGCTGTATCGAATAAAAGCCCTTTGTTAGATAGGCTTCTATAAATGGATGAACGTGCAAACTGATTTTCTTTTGGTTCAGTTGCGTCAAGATGTAACGCAGGTTATTCTCAATCTCATCAATGAGCAATATGGTAGCTTGGGCTTCTCCAGTTCCGTTGCAAG